>JBHAEV010000057.1:0-4957 GCA_041855735.1 Lachnospiraceae bacterium | reverse complement strand
TCAGATAACGAATCCATCCGGCAAAAACAAGCGGAATCAAAATCAAATCATCCGGATTTCTGCCCTGCTTTTTGTAATTCTTTATGGTTTCCCCGAAACGGATTGCAAGCTTTTGCGATGTGTCTGTGGCAATTCTCTGCGGCGTATCGGGCATGAACGGATTCGGCAGCCTCACGTCGATGACCGTATCGATAAATTCCTTCGGATTCAGCACACCCGGGTCAACCACAACCGGAAGTCCCTCCTTGTATCCGATCTGCTTCACCAGTTTCACCAGATCTTCATCTTTCATCTCCTCGGAGATTTTTTCGAACCCGAGCAGACATCCGAAAATGGCAAGAGCGGTATGCAGCGGATTCAGGCAGGTGCATACCTTCATGCGCTCCACCTTGTCCACGGTTTCGCGATCGGTGAAAATAAATCCCGCCTTTTCCAGTGCCGGTCTGCCGTTCGGAAATGCATCCTCGATGACAAAATATTCCGTTTCTTCGGCATTCACAAATGGTGCGACATAGGTATTCTTTGCGGTAATAACCGGATCCAGATCTTCCAGACCGTCCCTGCGAAGGATGTCCTCCACCGATTCGTCCGGTCTCGGCGTGATTTTATCTATCATTGTCCATGGGAAGCTGATCTTCTGTCTGTCCCGGACATAATTCACAAACCCTGTATCCGCCATACCGTTTTTCACCCATTCGCAGGCAAAGCATTCCATCGCCGCAAAGAGCTTGTCGCCATTGTGGGAGCAGTTATCCGCGCTTACCATCGCGATCGGATGCCCTCCCGCCAGGAATCGTTCATATAAAAGCGCCGCCACCTTGCCCATATAACTCTTCGGATTGGTCGGGCCGGATGCAAAATCCTCTTTTACAACATCGAGCAGTTCCCCTTTGGCATCCGTCAAAGAATATCCCTTCTCCGTAATGGTAAATGTTGCAAGCTGCAGGGACGCATTTTTAAAAATCTCCTGCAATCCCTGAAATTCCGCCGCATTTTCAGAGTCCAGGATATGCGACGAAGCCACAGACCCCACCACGGTTTTTTCCACACTCCCGTCGGCTTTGAGTGTCACCAGCACGGAGTAATTGTCATTCGGGCGGTATTTTTTCTCCACAATTTCATAATCAAAGCCCTCCACAACCACAATCCCCGTGTCCATATATCCGCCGTTTAGCATGGTCTGTGCGGCATTTGCAAGAAACGCGCGGAAAATATTCCCCGCACCGAAATGTATCCACTGCGGGTTTGCCTTGGTATTTGCAATCATCTTTGCGCGGTCAAATTTCGGCAGTACAAAACCTGCGTCTTCCCATACTTTTTTATTGAAAAGTCCTTTTTCGTTTAACTTCATGGTTTCTCCTTAATTCACTCCCCGTGTATGGCTCTTTTCAATCGCCTCCCACAGTCCGTTCAGATAGGTTGCACCAAGAGCTCGGTCATACAGCCCATAGCCCGGCATCGCCACTTCATCCCAGATCATACGTCCGTGATCCGGTCGGATCGGTCCGTCAAATCCGATGTCGTAGAGTGCCTTCATAATCTCATACATGTCAAAATTTCCGTCGGAAGACAGATGCGCCGCTTCCTCAAAATTGGTCGGAGAATGGAATTTCAGATTGCGAATGTGCGCAAAATGGATTCTTCCTTTCAGGGAGCGAATCATATCCGGCAAATCGTTTTGCAGATTCGTACCGTAGGAGCCGGTACAGAAGGTCACGCCATTGTGCGGATTGTCCACCATCTTCATCATTCGGAGAATGTTTTCCTTATTGATAATGATTCTCGGAAGGCCGAATACGCTCCACGCCGGATCGTCCGGATGAATCGCCATATTGATATTGTACTTGTCGCAGGTCGGCATGATTCTCTCCAGGAAGTATTTGAGATTCTCAAAAAGCTTTTCATTGTCAATATCCCTGTACATGGCAAACAGCTCCTTCACCCTTGCCATTCTCTCCGGCTCCCAACCCGGCATCACCGTACCGTTCATATCTCCGGAAATGGATTCAAACATCTTCTCGGGATCCAGCCTGTCCACCGCCTCCTGCGTGTACGCCAGCACCGTGGAGCCGTCATCGCGCATTCTTGCAAGCTCCGTTCTCGTCCAGTCGAACACCGGCATGAAATTGTAGCAGACCATGTGAATGCCTTCCTCACCGAGATTCTCCAGACACCGAATGTAATTGTCGATGTAGAAATCCCTGTCCTCCGCTCCGGTCTTTATGGCATCATGCACATTGACACTCTCGATTCCTTCGATGCGAAGTCCCGCAGCCGCCACTTCCTCTTTCATGGCGCGTATGGCATCCCTGCTCCACACATCCCCCGGCTTGGTATCGTACAGGGTGGTAATCACTCCCCCCACACCCGGAATTTGCCGGATTTGTTTTAATGTTACCGTATCGAATTTGGAACCGTACCATCTCAAAGTCATTTTCATATCGTCACCTTATCATCGTTTTTTGGCTCTACCACACACAACGCCTCTGCGTCTGTCAACATCAGTATAACCACAATCCGAACGAAAATCCATTGTGCATTTTGTGGTTGACATTGCAAAAGTTGCACACTATGCTATATGTATGAAAAACACATTGATTTCCAGCTTTGATTCCCGCCAGCACATGATTTCAAAGGACTTTGAAATCTATTACTATTCCGATTATCACATGAAAAATGTAAAACCTCACAGCCATGATTACTATGAGTTTTACTTTTTTTTGTGCGGAAATGTTTCCATTACCGTCGGTGATGTTTCGCAGCATCTGCGTTTCGGCGATATCATTTTCATCCCTCCGAATACCGGGCATTATCTGACCATTCATGAAAATGCCGAACCCTATCGACGCTTTATCTTCTGGATCAGCAAAGCATATTTTGAGAATCTTGTAAAGCAAACCCCGGAGTATGAATTTTTATTGTCCCTATCGGAGACGCAAAAATACATTTTCCACTTTGACCTTCTCTCCTTCAATCTGATCCAGTCGAAGCTGATTCATCTCATCGAGCATCTGCATTTTGATCACTTCGCCAAACACGCAAAAGTGTCCCTTTGCATCCACGACTTGCTTTTGGAAATCACTGGATATCTCTACGAACGGGAACATCCCGTTCTGCATAAAAACGAAAAAGACCTCTGCCAAAACGTCCTTCACTATATTGAAAATCATATCGGTGAAGACTTAAGTCTGACGAATCTGGCAAATGTCTTTTTTGTCAGCAAATACCATATCGCTCACATATTCAAGGAACGATTCGGTATTTCCGTGCATCAATTTATATTAAAAAAACGCCTGAATCTCTGCAAGGGAGCCATTTGCTCCGGACAGAGCATTACCGAAGAATATCTGCAATACGGCTTCAAGGACTATTCCGCTTTTTACCGCGCCTTTAAAAAGGAATTCGGAATGTCACCGAAAAAACTCAGAGATTCGGTTGCCTTCCATATCCGCCATTAAATACTGCTGATTCTCGGTGAAATTTCTTCGAGCACATCCAAAAGAATCCGGACGGTGTCCAGCGAGGTGAACATGGTAACTCCGTTCATGATCGCGCATCTTCGAATGATGGCGCCGTCATTTTCATGATTTCCCGAAAAAATCGCCCTCGAATTGATGATATAGCTCACATAACCCGCCCTTACGGACTTCAGTATCTCATCCGTTCCTTCACTGATTTTTCCGCGAATCCGAGTTTTGATTCCGTTTCGCTTTAAAAACATTCCGGTTCCGATGGTCGCTTCGATATTGAAGCCCAGTTCATAGAATCGACGGATCAGAGGAAGCGCTTCCTCCTTGTCCTCATCCGCAAGGGTCACAAGCACCGTTCCGTATTCCTTCATCTTGATTCCCGATGCCTGCAATGCCTTGTACAATGCCCGTTTCAGACTTTTGTCATAGCCTATGGCTTCTCCGGTCGATTTCATTTCCGGAGAAAGATAGGCATCCATCCCGCTCAGTTTTTCAAAAGAAAACACCGGTGCTTTCACATATCGAAATTTCTTTTCCTCAAGCATCGTATCGGCAAGTCCCTGCTGCTCCAGAGTTTCGCCGAGCATGACCTTTGTTGCGATTTCCACCAGCGAAACTTTTGCGGATTTGGACAAAAACGGAACGCTTCTGGATGCCCGCGGATTCACCTCGATGATATAGACATGCTCGTCCTGATCCACAATGAACTGTATATTGAAAAGCCCCTTGATTCCGATTTCGATTCCGATCTTCTTCGTATATTCCCAAATCGTATCCTTGACCTTTTGCGATATCGAAAATGGCGGATAGACGCTGATGCTGTCGCCGGAATGCACCCCGGTACGCTCCACAAGTTCCATGATTCCCGGCAGAAATACGCTCGTCCCGTCACAGACCGCATCGATTTCCACTTCTTTTCCCACAATATACTTATCCACAAGAACCGGTCTGTCTTTGTCGACATCCACCGCATTTTGCAGATAATGCGAAAGCATTTCTTCATTCGCCACGATCTCCATCGCGCGTCCGCCAAGCACGAAGGAGGGTCTGACCAAAACCGGATATCCGATGTGTTTCGCAGCCCGGATTCCCTCTTCCATGTTTGTAACCGCTATGCCTTTCGGATTCGGTATTCCGAGGGTCTTTATGACATTGTCGAATGCATCCCGATCCTCCGCCTTAAAGATCGCATCGGTATCGGTTCCGATGATTTTCACTCCGTTTTTCGCCAGAGGCTGTGCAAGATTGACCGCAGTCTGTCCTCCCAAAGAAGTGATCACTCCCAACGGCTTTTCCAGATCCACGATATTCATAATATCCTCTGCGGTAAGAGGTTCAAAATACAGTTTGTCCGCGGTAGTGTAGTCCGTGGACACCGTTTCCGGATTATTGTTGATCACAATCGCTTCATATCCCATATCGTGGATCGTCTTGACCGCATGCACGGTGGAATAGTCAAATTCCACACCCTGTCCGATTCGAATCGG
>JBHAEV010000056.1:0-22649 GCA_041855735.1 Lachnospiraceae bacterium | reverse complement strand
CGTTATCGGCATTGCCCGATAGAAACGTCCTGCTGGAGACTCTTAGAACCGGGGTGCAGCATTTGTGTAATAGATCTCAGTGTATCGTCCGGGCTTCAAGCTTTCTTGGCGGTAGCGTATGCTCTCCGCAGGAGGTGCACAGAAGTGACCACAGCCTGGATTCACTAAGGAATCATTATAGCGTTTGGGACACCATATCGCAATGTAACTGTTAACCGTATAGATAGGAAATGGACTGCCAGCACTTGATGGAGGAGAACCCTCCTGACAGATCAGAATGTCCATACATCTATACTCAAAAAGAAAAGTTTGTAACCGATTTCTCTTGGCTACAAACTTATTATACGAGGAGGTGAGCGGTCTGAAAGACATAAAGTTAAGAAAAAACATAAATCCTTTCGAATCCGATAAAGGAGCTATCATGGTAGAAGCGGCTTTGGTGATGCCGTATGTCATTATAACGATTGCGGTGATGATCGTCATTTCCTTAATGAAGTTTCAGGATACGGTGGTTTTATTCACTGCGCAGCGGGAATCCATACAGATGTCAAGGGAGCTGATGTATCCGGGATACGAGAAGTACATCGGACATTCGATGGATATGAGCATTGATATTGAAAGTACTTCCATACGAAACGTAAGTGAGTTTTACAAGAGAAAGAACCTGTACCACAATTTCAGCGGATATGCGGACAATGTGAAGGGCTTGTTTGAAAAACGGACGAACCAGTTTTTAAAGGATTTTTCCTTCTTGAGCGGCATGCAGACAGAAACCAATATAAATGTGGTAGGAGGAATCTCTCCTCTTGTGAAGATTGAAATCGTGTATCATTTGAAATTACCGGGTTTCGTGAAATTTATGAAACTGGATGACCGCGTGACCTTTCCGAAACGATCCTATTCGCTCGCAAACAATCCGACGGAATTTGTAAGAAATGTGGATCTGGCATATGATGCATCAACATTTTTGTTCCGGGTATTGGGAATCAACGAGGATGTCGGATCTTTCCTGGAAAAGGCAAAGACAATTATGGAAATGTTTGGACTGTAAGGGCCGGTAAACAATGATATGTTTGAAAGCGTTTGGGACACCATATCGCAATGTAACTGTTAACCGTATAGATAGGAAATGGACTGCCAGCACTCGATGGAGGAGAACCCTCCTGACAGATCAGAATGTCCATACATCTATACTCAAAAAGAAAAGTTTGTAACCGATTTCTCTTGGCTACAAACTTATTATACGAGGAGGTGATGAATATGCGGCATAAGAACAGGGGAGCAGTTACCGTATTCGTATCCTTGATTATGACCATTATTTTGATATTGAATTTGATTCTGATCGATGCCGGAAAGCTGGTTACCGCCAGAAATTTGATCTCCGGAGCCGGGGACATGGCATTAAATGCGGGTTTGAGCAATTACAACAGCATTATTCAGGAAACCTACGGCATTTTCGCCATCTCCAAGAGCAAGTCGGAACTGGAAGAGAACTTAAGAAGGTACTATGCGGCAACATTGGAGGCAAACGGCCTGTATTCCAGCGAAGAGCTGGCTTCCTACCTTGCAAAGTCAGTGGTAAGCGGCGGGGACGGCATCGACGAGATCATAAAAATCGATACCAAAAGCTTTACCTACACACCGCTTGCGGACTCGAAGCTGACCAACACTGCCGTGCTGAAATCCCAGATGTTAGACTATATGAAGTACCGCGGGCCGGTGGTGATCGGTTTCGGCATCCTGAAAAAGCTCGGTGCTTTCAGCGGAATGGGCCAGCAGCAGCAGGCTGTGGAAAAAAAGATGAAGTATGAGCAAAAGCTTTCGGATATCGGAGAGCGGATGAAAAGTCTTTGGGGGTATGTCTCAAGCTATCAATCAAGCCTGGATCATCTGGGTGGAATTTCCGAACCGGGCAGAATGAGCGAGGCGTTGAAAGATGTTTACCGCAGGTTTTCCATTATGACCCTCAAGACGATTGCATACAAAGCGGTTGACGAGTTTTCTAAACCTCCGAATTGGGAGGATGAGGGCTATGACCAGGGCGGAAACAATGCGGAAACCATGGAACAGATCATGCAAAGCTTTCAATCTCAGCAGCAGGAGGGTGGAAGCGACATAGCAAGGCGCATCAGTCTTCTGTACCGGGGCGGTGACGGATATACGGGATATCTGGCATTAAAGGATGACTCGCTGCTTCAAAAAGAAATTGAGTACAGCGATGTCGCAAATTCTTCCCCGGAATACTGGGTGCGGTATGAGATGTATTACAGTTATCACCAAAATTACAGTGCTAATGTGACTGCTCTTCAGGATGTCCATGCCACGTACAAGGTGGATCAAAAGAGGCTGGATGATGAAATCACAGATTTGGAAGCACAGATAAGTGCATATACCCTGGAAGGAGGCAAAGAGGATCTTATTACACAAAACAATGCTCTCATCGAAGCTAAGCGGGCGGAAAAAGAGAAGAAAAAAAATTGGTACGACAAGGACTTTAAAGCCATTGCGAACAAATTGAAATGGGAGACGGTTCGCGATGAATATAAACAAAAGCTGGAAATACAAATCGATATGTATGGAAAGGTAAGTGGCGGGACGTTAAAGGGGCATTATAATAACACAAAGTCATTTAAAAAATCCGCAGAGGACGGCTTGAAGGAACTTGACAGCCTCCGCAATGAATTTACGGAGCTGGGCAGGCGCAGGAAGGAATGGGATGGCAGCATCAACAATCTGGAGGAGGGCAATACCAAAACTGGAATGCGCACCGAGTACTCTGCGAAGGCGGATGAGATCAAGATCGAATACCTGGATCAGATGCAGCATATTATGGAGAATGGAAAACGATATGCAGAGGATGTTCTGGCGGAACTGGAAACGGTGTCATTCATGGACGAAGATTTTGAGAATGTTTCGGATGACAAGGATTGGACGGGTACTGTCGGAAATCAGGTTTCTCCGTTTATAAAAGCCGAATCTCTTCCGAAGACAAATGCCGAGGTTCTGAATCTGATGAAGCAGATCTATGCGGATAAGGGGATTCAATTCAATGAGGCGGAACATGGAAGACTGTATACGCTGGAAAATGAAGCAAAAACATCGCCAAATCTGCGTTTTCCGGAAGGTGAAAATTTTATAAGGGATCCGTATAACTACAATTATATTACCTTTGAATATAAAACCGGTACGGAGAAAAATGGCGGCATGGATATTTTCTACCGGTATTTAAAAAGGAGCAGCCAGACAGAGGCGACGAGCGAAGAGGAAAAAAACGAAGCAAACAGCCAGAAGTCAAAAATCAACGAAGTTGCAAACAAGCAAAAGAAGCCGCCAAAAGAAGAAAAAGAAGAAAAAGAAGATGCGAGGAAGCTTGAAGAAGTCATGAAAAGCTCGGAAGACTTCGGAGAGTGGAAAAAGAATGACACTACAAACATGGATGCCGGCGGAAATGCGGGTGATGTCGCAGACTCCGCAATCGAATCAACCTCTGGCGGAACATCCGGTTTTTCGTTTGATATTCTGAAGGATATTTTACGATCCGGACGGGACAAGCTCTATATTACGGCTTATGCCACGTCGATGTTCTCCTGCCACACCACAAACATGGACAGCAAGGGGAACGTGCAGGAAAACAAGGAGCGCACGCTGTCCAACATTCCGCTGAACTATAAAAACAATGCGTGGTATGGTGCGGAGCAGGAGTATATTTTGTGGGGAAGCCCGAACAAATCAAGCAATCTGACCTATACCAAGGCGACGATTTTCGGAATACGGCTTCTGTTGAACTTAACCTATGCCTTTGTCAGTGATCCGGAGATCGAGGCGGAGACCCTTTCACTGGCTACCATGATTGCGGGCTGGACGGTATTTGCCGTGCCGCTCATACAGGCCGGATTAAAAATAGCCTATGCCCTTGCGGAAAGCCTTTACGATTTGGATGTATTACTGAACGGTGGGTCGATTCCGATCTACAAATCGGAGCGTACCTGGGTGTTCAAGCTTTCCGGCTTGGGAAAGAAAGCTGCTTCGGAGCTGGCAGAGGAAGCAGCGGATAAAGCAGAAGGTATGGCAGAGCAAAAACTTTATGATTACATGGATGATTTTTCGGAGGAAGCAAGAGACAACATCGTAAATGAGGCAGGGCAGTTTGCAGACGATACCATTGACGCAACTGTGAATACTGCCGTAAATTCCATACAGGTTCTGATGAACCAATCGGTGATTCAGTGCAATTCAATTTTGGCGGCTTCCCAGGCGTCCTTTGAAAGCGAAGTAGAAAAAAGTGTGGATAAGTCATTTGCAACTCTGCGGGAAAATGCAAAAAAGGAGAGCGGCGTTACAGGCAAGGCCAAGCTGGCAATTCTGGATGCGGTGGAGGAAGAAGCTAAGCAGATGCTGAAAAGCGAGTGCAATAAGCTTTTTAATGAATCTACCGTAAAAAGTGTGTCGCAAAATGTGAAAAACTGGTTTGAAGGAAAAAAAGAATGGATGAAGCAGCTGGCAAGAGATGTGGCAAGCGGACCGAAGCAGGAGCTGGAGGACCGGATTCAGGGTGCTTTGGGCAAAGACGATTCCGAGGCACAAAAAGATATCAGCTCGGCAGTGGACTCGTTTAACAGTAAAATGGGTTCATCCGGGTCGTCGACATCGGAGATCAGCACCAATCAGGACGTCACGACATCATCCGGCATCAGCATGAACTATAAGGAATATCTGCTGCTGTTTTTGGTGCTGTCGAAGGAAGAAAGCACCATCAAGCACATGGGAAACCTGATACAGATGAATGCCAGGCTCAATGGCTCAAGATACTATGTTTCGGATACTTTCAGCATGGACGATTCCTACACGATGATACAGATCGAAACCGAATCCTATGTGCAGCCGACCTTTATCCATATCCCGAGAATCAACCAGAACAGTGCCGCATTTTCGGGAGACTCGATGTACAATGTGCCGTATCTCGGTGTGCTGGGATATTAAAAGCTTAAAGAATGATACAAAATGTGGCGGATGTCAGCAGCTTACAGCATGAAAGAAGTACAAAAAAGATTTGTAAAGGTTACTAAGGTCGTGACCGGGAGGAAATAAAGATGTGCAAAGAAAACTGGAGGACAGAATGTACCGGATTACGAAAAAGTATGGCAAAATGGTTCAACAGATTAAGCAGGGAACATGATAAGGCATCGCAAGCCGGTTCGGTCACGATAGAGTCAGCCATTGTGCTGATGATGTTTCTGGCATTTTATATCGTCATCATCAGCATTACAAGCCTTTTTACCATCAACATGACCATGCAGAATATCGTAAACCAGACGGCAAAAGAGATCGCACAGTATGCCTACCTGGCAAAGAAATCCGGAATGGTGGACAGCTCGGGCAATGATGGTGGCGGAACGCTTGGAAATGCGGAACTGGTTCAGAATATTACGGTTTTTACCACGGCCTTTATGGAGGGCTTTGACCAGGCCAAGAAACTGGTCGGAAAAAAACCTCCGGGCGTGGAGGATGACTTTGACGGTATACTAAGTGGCTTGGAGGAAATGAAAAACCAAAACAATAGTGCACAGGCTAAGGAAAAAGTAGAGGAATCCCTTGCAAATTACAGGGAGAAGGTAAAGAACCAGTCACAGGTTCAGCTCATACTCAGCTGCTTCAAAGCCATGTCGGGCAAGGGAGGCAGTGAGATCGGCAAGATTGGCCTCGGTGCAATACTTTCGGAAGTTATTGCCGATAAGTATCTGGAAGCCTATAATCTGCCGACCACAAACGGGAGTGAGTATTTGGAAAACCTGGGTGTGGTAGGCGGAAGAAATGGCTTAAGCTTTGCGGGCTCCAGTTTATTTTTGGAACCCGGGGATATCGAGGTCTCGGTGGTGTATAAGATTCGGGTCAAAGTACCGTTTTTTGACAAGTATGAACTGAATTTGCGCAATACCGCATGCACAAGAGCCTGGATCGGAGAATAGGAGCAGATTATGTCAGTGATCATTGCGGGAGTTTGTTTTATTCTTGGAATTATTTTTCTGGAAAAAAGAGAAGGGATTAAGGAATATCTGCTGCTAGGCGGCATATTCCTCTTCGTATCCGTACTTTGTGAGATAATGTTTAACCTATACCGGTACGAAATAAGCAGGCGGATTTTTAACCAGTTACTGATGTGCATCTTGCTAATCATTGCCTATATCGATTGGAAAGAGCTCCAGATTCCGAATATTGCCGTTATTTTGATATTGTGGATCAGGCTGATCTTTTTCGTGGCAGATGCGATTTTGCTTCGAAGCTTTCGTCCCGGGAATCTGATCTCCATGCTGATGGGCATGTGCTTTGCAGGGGGGATATTTCTCATTTCCCGTTTGTTCAGCAAAAAGGGCATCGGCATGGGAGATGTAAAACTGTGTGCGGCAGTCGGATTTTACATGGGGCTTTACAATGTTATCGCCATGCTTTTGATTGCACTTGTAAGTGCTTCGCTGGCGGGCATTGCATATGTGATCATTAAGAAAAAGGACATAAAGACAGAGCTTCCGTTTGCGCCATTTGTGGCATGGGGTGTTTGTCTGGTTTATCTTTTGGGTTTTTAGAAGGAGGGGTTTACATGCTGAAACGTTTGATGCCACTGATTCTGCTGATTTTGCTGGTTTTAGGATGGATGAATACCATCAGCAATTTCGGCGTGGAAAAGAGAAACTTTGCCATGCATATGGAAAAGGCAAAGGAGCTCGAGGATAAGGGAATCTATATCGATGCATTGGAAGAGTACGAGTCAGCACTTCAATTTACCAAGGACCCATATCCGGTTGAGCAAAAGATTGCGCAGATGTTTTACAATCTGAAAAAATTCGATGCATTTAAAGAGTATGTGGGGAATATGATAATCAAATACAACTATCCGCAGGCCGATGTAAAAATGCTCGTGGATTATTATCTGGATGTGAAAGACAATCAGGAGGCATTGGAGATTCTGAATACGGCGCAAAAAGCGGATGCGGAAAATGAATATTACAAGCAAATGCTGGTGGAGCTGCGGGGCACGTACCGGAATAGATATATTGTTGCGGATGAGGTGCTTTCGGAATACAATGGGTATTTTGTATACCGCGATACCGATTCCTATGGTTTGTTGGATAGCGCGGGAGATGTTCAGATCGTTGCAGAGTATGATTCCATTATGCCGTTTGGGAAAGAGGAGGAGCTGGCACCGGTGAAAAAAGATAAAGAGTGGTATTACATCAACAAGGACGGATACAAAAAACTGGTTCCGGACCGTGCGGTGGACGGACTTGGAATATTCAGCGAGGGACTTTGTACATTCTTTGTAAATCAGCAATACGGCTATGCAGACGCAAAATTTCAGGTTGTCATGGAGCCACAGTATGACGGTGCAACTGCCTTTGCCAATCAAAGAGCTTTGGTCAGCAAAGGCGGAAAGTGGGCTTTGATCAATGAAAAATTTGAACCGATTACGGATTACATCTTTGCGGATGTCATCGTAAATGATTTTGGCGTGGCAACGGATATGGGCGTATTTATTGCGAGAGAAGGAGAGCGTTTTCGCGTCTACGATCTGGATGGAAATAAGATCGGGGATGCCGAGTTTGATGAGGCAAAGGCATTTGTCTCCGAGCAGCCGGCCGCAGTCAGGGACAAGGAATTGTGGGGATTTGTCGGAATTGACGGAAATTGGGCGATTACTCCGATTTACAAAAATGCAGGCTCTTTTTCCCATGACCTGGCTCCCGTATTGCAAAACGAAGTATGGGGCTATATCGATACTGAAAAACAGTTCCGTATTGCCGAAGAATTTGCGGTGGCAAAGAGCTTTTCTTCTGATGGATATGCACCGGTTTTAGACTATTCATGGAGCCTGATCCAGCTGATTCGGTAAGAAAAATCAAAAGCAGATTTGTGAGCGAAAAAATCCCGGGAAGAAATTTTCCCGGTTGAAATGATAAATATTGCGAAGAAGGAGTAGAAGATGAAGATACGATTGGGTTTGGTAGACGAAAGCCAAAAGGCAGAGTCCTATTTTAATAAATTGATGCATTTTTACGGAAATGCGTATGCAGACCGGCTGGTGGTTTCCTATTTCAGCAGTATTTCTTCTTTTCGGGAGGGGATACTGACGAGGAAGATCGATGTGATCTTGGTGGAGGAAAGCTGCACGGAGGATCTGACGCCGCTGCAGGAGAAAATGTCGGTAATGTATCTTACCGCAGACAAATCCATTGACAAGCTGAAAGGAATCAAGGCAATCTGCCGGTTTGACAAACCGGAACATATCTATAACGAGGTGTTAAAGCTTTTCAGCGAGAGGGACAATTCGGATATTGTATTTAAGACAGGCGGTTCCGGAAAGGGCATGGTCGTGACATTTATGCCGGTCGGCGGCGGAACGGGTGCATCGGCTTTGGCAATCACCTATGCAAAGAAAATGGCAAAAAGCGGCGTGAAGGTAGTGTATTTGAACTTGGAGATCTTATCGTACTTAAGCGATAGTCTTGAGGGAGAGGGCAATGCCACATTTCAGGATGTGATTTTTGCGGTGAAAAGCAAAAAAGCGAATCTTCCGGTCATGCTGGAAGCGTACCTGTGCCGCGACCAGAGCGGAGTGCGGTATTTTACACCGGCGGCAAATCCTGCACAGATGTCGGAGCTTAACAAAGAGGACATACAGACATTGATAAAGACCCTGCAAACCGCGGGAGATTATGGCTGCATCGTGGTGGACAGTGAATTTGATTTCGGGGAGAAATTAAAAACCTTGTCAGCCCTGTCCCAGCGCTTTTACTTTGTGGCAGAGCAGAGTGAAACATCATTGGCTAAGGCAGAGCGGCTGTGGGCGGCAATCCAGCATTTGGAAAGAAGCAGGCAGATCGATCTGAGCATTAAATTAAACTGGATCTGCAACAAAGCAAAAAATACTTCAGGGGATGGGTATCCGAGGGAAATTTCGATTTCCGAATATGTTCCGTTTCAAAGCGGAGCTGATTTTTCGCAGATCGTGGAAAGACTGGTAATGAGTACCGCACTGGAGGGCGGGTTGCCAAAATAGACCTCAGAAAGGAAAGGATTATGGACGTAAGGGATTTTCGACTGGAAAAGGATGCGGATGGAACGTATCTGCTGTATGACATCAAAGAAACGGACAAAATGGATGAACAAAGTATGGGGATGCTACTAAACAACGAGATTCCGGGTACATTGAAAATGATTCTGTTTGCCGTGGATAAAAAGCAGACCATAAAGTTCAATCTTTCATCGTATGTGACATTGCAGAAATTCGTTTTGCAAACCATGAACAAGAAAAAGAGCATTACCATATTCAGTGAGATCTGTTCTGCTCTTATTCAGGCGGGAGAGTACATGATCGAAGCACAGCAGGCGGTGCTGGATACGGAATATATTTTTGTGGATGCGCAAAATATGGAAGTGAAGCTGATTTTTCTGCCATTGGAAGCAGAAGAGGCAGAAGTGGACTATAAACGATTTTTCAAGGAGCTGATGATGAGCTCCATCTTTGACACAAGAGAAAATACGGATTATATCGTAAAGATCTCGACTTATCTCAACACAGTGGAGCATTTTTCGATTTCTGATTTCCGGGATTTTGTGAACGGTTTGAACCCGATTGGAGTAAATACAGGCAGCCGGGCTGCGAGCCCTGAAAGCAATGTGCCCACGAATGCAAATATCATGGACAGAGTGCGGGCAAACAAGTCAGAATACGAAAAAAAGCAGTCGCTTCCTTCAGGAAATATGCAAAGCGTGATTCTGGGAGGAGGGAATGAGGGAAATTCCCAGTTCGGAAGCAATAAAGGATTTGAAAATGCACAGCCTCCTGCGCCTGAAAAATCATCAGGCAGCTGGTTTGGAGGCAAGAATAAGGCAAAAGAGCAGAAAGAAAAAAATTCGTCTCAGCTTACGCCGAACATGTCCGGATTCCAGATACCGGGAGGGGGAAGCATACCATCAAATGCCGGAAGTGGAAAAGATGCGCCGGGTTTCGCAATACCGTCTCAAAACAAAGGTAATCCGCCAAAAACAGAAAAAGTAAAACCGGAAAAACCAAAAAAAGAAAAATCATTCTGGCCGTTTTTCGGGAAGAAAAAGAAAGCGGAACCGGAGATTCCGGAAATGAAGATTCCGAAACCTTCCGATGTGGCTATTGGTTCTGCAAGCTATGGCACGGGAAATAGTGCCGGCACGGGGCAGGGCAAAGCTCAGGTATATGGAGGCGGTTACAATGCGGGCATGAGCGGCAGTGCGGGATCAGATCATGACTATACGGTATTGATGGATGACTCGGACAAGACAATGTTTATCGGCGGGGAGAGCATGAACCGTCTGTACCTGTTTCGCAGGTCAACCGGAGAAAACATCTTTTTGAATAAGGCAGAGTTTTGGCTCGGAAAAAAGAGAGGTGCGGTGGATTTTGTATTCGAAGACAATACCATCAGCAAAAAACATGCCGTCATTTACAACAAGGGTGGAAAATACTATATCTGTGACATAAACTCTACCAATCATACCTACTTGAACGGAAATATTCTGGAAAAAGGGGCGGAGTCGGAGATTTTGGAAGGAGATGTCATTCGTCTTTCCGGCTATGAGGAATTGGAAGTACGAAAACAGGAAATGTAAAGCACAAAGGAGAGCTATGATCAGTTATCATCTAATCACCAATCAGGGAAGCCGAAGCTGCAACGAAGACAGTGTGGGTGTTGCAAAGGTCGGAGAAAATCATTGTTTTGTATTGGCGGACGGACTTGGTGGACATGGCAGGGGAGAGGTGGCCTCAAATCTGGCGATTCGAACCATTCTGGAACATTTTGCCAAAGACCCTTTGGCGAGTGAAGAAGCTCTGTCGGAATCGATGGAGGAAGCGCAGGCTAGCATTTTGCGGATGCAAAGGGAAGACAGAAAATACTATGATATGAAAACAACCTGCGTGATGCTGCAGATCTCCGAAAAACAATTGCTGTGGGCGTATGTCGGCGATTCACGGCTGTACTATTTTCAAAAGCACCGTTTGGAACAAAGGACGCTGGATCACAGTGTGCCGCAGATGCTGGTGGCGTCGGGGCAGCTAAAAGAAAGCCAGATACGCTATCATCCGGACAGAAACCGCCTGCTTCGAGTCATGGGGCATGAGTGGGATGCACCGAAATACGAGATCTCCAAGGTGTTTCCAAGTTCACCGGGAAGTCGTTTTCTGCTTTGCAGTGACGGCTTTTGGGAATACATCGACGAAAAGCAGATGCAAAACGAGATGAAAAAATCAAAAAATCCGGAGCAATGGATCAGCCGGATGACGGAGGAAGTGCGAAAAAACGGCCGGGACAAAAACATGGACAATTATTCAGCAATTGCCGTATGGATCGATTAAAAATGACATTGGAGGTGACCTATGCCAAAGCGATGTTATAAATGCATGATGGAAGTGGATGTGAATGATTTACTCTGCCCACATTGCGGGTATGATTTTGAAAATGGAGAGAATTCCTACGGATTGCTCCAGGTCGGCACGGTTTTGCGTGACAGGTATACCATCGGGGCATCGCTTGGACAGGGCGGGTTTGGCGTTACCTATCGTGCCTGGGATGAAATGCTGTCAAGAATCGTTGCCATTAAGGAGTACTTTCCCATCTCCAATGGCATGGTCAACCGAAATCCCGGCGAATCCATGGTCATTGTTTACGAGGGAGCAAAGGAGGAGGAGTTTAAAAGAGGAAAACAAAGGTTTCTGGAAGAAGCCAGAAATATGGCAAAATTCAATGAACATCCCAATATCGTACACATCCATGACTTTTTTGAAGAAAACAATACCGCATATATCGTGATGGAATTCTTGAACGGCATCTCATTTAAAGAATATATCAAACGGAGCAAGGGAAAGGTGGAGCTTGCCGTAGCACTCGGTGTCATTCATTTTCTCTTAAATGCCTTAAAAGAGATTCATAAAGCCGGTTACATCCACAGAGATGTGAGCCCGGACAATGTGTTTATTTGCGAAAAGGGCATCATTAAACTAATTGACTTTGGTGCAACAAGATTCAGTGCGGGAGAAAAGGAAAGACAGTTTTCCATTGTCATTAAGCCGGGATATTCCCCGCCGGAACAGTATCGTTCCAATGCAAAGCAAGGGGCGTGGACGGATATTTATGCGGTTGGAGCCATGTTTTATTACAGTATACTCGGGATAAAGGCAGATGAGTCCACAAACCGCGTGATCATGGACAAAGTGGTGGCGCCCCATTTGATTGACAGCAGTATTCCGGTCAGCATCAGCAATGCCATTATGCGGGCAATTGCCCTCAAACCGGAGTTAAGATTTCAAAATACGGAGAGCTTTCGTGAGGCATTGCAATCCAAAAAACCGGTGCGCGATGCTAAGCAAGAGCTTCGCCGAAGGAGAGTATTCCGCTTTGCGGTGATAACCTTGATTTTTCTGATTCTGGTTGGCGGGACATTGGCAACGTATCAAACGTACCAGGTTCGTGCCAAGGGCATTGACTTGGAGCCGGCAGAGATAAGCATATGGCTGCCGAAGGAAAATAGCGGAAATCTACAATGGTCGGATATGTCAGAGGAAGAAAATGATGCCGGCCTTTCGGAGGGCTTTAATCGGATATACCCGCAGATCGAGGTAGAAACCGTATGGATCCCGAAAGAAGAGTATGCCAAAAAACTGGAGGAAGCAGCCAAAAACAATTCCCTGCCGGTCGTGTTTGACAAAAGTTATTTAAAAAAAGAGGATTCATATCAGTATCTGGCAAAGCAGGACTTGCTTTTAAAGCTTTTGGATGAAAGCATGGATGAGTATTATTTTTCGGAGCAATACTTACCATGGATCGATGAAAAGCTATGTGTTCCAATCAGCTTTAAACTTCCGGTTGTTTATGTCAACCGGCTGTTGATTACCGATAAAAGCAACTTGATTTCGAATCCGGATGAGTTTTTGCTCCTGACAAAAAAGGAATATGCCATGGCAGAAGAGGAATTGCGTTTATACCAAAGCATACTGCCAGAGATAGAGAAAGGCCATGACTATGCGGATTTCATTTTCAGCGATGCCGCAAATTCTGATGCAGAGAATTATGATCCGGATGAGGAGAGGGAGCAGACACTGAAAGGGAAAGTGACGTACCTGATCTCGGATACAGACAGCTATAAAAAGGTGCAGGAGGACATGGCGGGACGCTATGACTTGATGTTTTTTGAAAACTTGGAAATTTATGGAGAGTTTACACATGCTTTAGCGGTCAATGCCGCAGCGGAGGAAGCGCAAAGAAGGGCGGGAGAAATGTTCCTATACTATATGATTTCTGAGGAAGGCCAAAATATCTGGAATATCCGGTACAATGAGGGACTCCCAATACACAAAAACGTGATGGAAGAGTATAAAAACCTGAATCCGGAAATGGAAGAACTTGAAAAAACATTGCAGAGCATGAAAGGTGTACTTTCAGAGTAAGTTAGTGCAAACTAGTTCAAAGAAAATTGCCGGCTTCGGAATAAAACGAAAGGAGGAGTATTATGAACGAGCGTTGTATGGGATGCATGAATGAAATAGATGAGAATTTGGAGTTTTGCCCGATCTGCGGATATCAGAAAAACTCCAAAGCCAGAGAAGCATACCATCTGAGTCCCGGCACATTTTTATATGACCGGTACATTATCGGGAAGGTGCTTGGTTTTGGCGGCTTTGGCGTAACCTATATCGGATATGATACGGTGCTGCAAAAAACAATGGCAATCAAGGAATATTTGCCGGGTGATTTTTCAACAAGGCTTCCGGATACAACGCAGGTTACCGTTTTTTCCGGAGAAAGAACCGAGCAGTTTCTAAAAGGCATGAGAAAGGTGTTGGACGAAGCAAAAAGACTTGCCAGGTTTCAGGGAGAACCCGGAATTGTCAGCATCTATGATTTCTTTGAGGACAATCAAACGGCCTATATTGTAATGGAATATCTGGATGGGGAAACCTTGAAGTCGAGAATCGACAGGGAAGGGAAAATTCCTCCAAAAGAAGCAGCAGAGATAGTGCAAAAAGTGATTAATGCCCTAAAGAAAGTCCATGAAGCGAGGATCATCCACCGGGATCTTTCTCCCGACAATATCTACTTGCTGAAAAACGGTGATGTCAAGGTGATTGATTTCGGTGCAGCAAGGCAGGCGACCTCCACACAAAACAGCAAGAGCCTTTCGGTTTTGATCAAGCAGGGATTTTCTCCGGAGGAACAATACGGAAGCAGGGGAGTGCAGGGAACATGGACAGATGTGTACGCACTTGCCGCAACCTATTATAAGATGCTGACCGGAGTTACTCCTCCCGATGCCATGGAAAGGATGGCCAAGGATACCATAAAGCGCCCGTCGAACATGGGAATTTCCTTGCCGAAAAATACCGAGGCTGCACTCATGAATGCATTGCATGTGAAGATCGAAGACCGTACGCAGACAATGGAGGATTTCGAAAAGGAGCTGGGGTCTGAAAGCGCAAAGGAGCGGGTGGTAAAGCAGAAAAGAGAGGATATTGGAAAAATACCGGTTTTGCTGAAGCTGGTCTTTGCACTTTGCTTTGTCGGCCTGATCACAAGCTTTGGCATGATCTACAATCTGACCATTGCACCGGCGATTCAAAGGGCGTCGTTGCCAAAGGGACAGATCTATGTGCCTAATTTTTTGAATATGACTAGGGAAGACGCAATAAAACGCGGAAATAAAGAAGGACTGGAAATCGTTGTGGACAGAATGAAATATTCTTCCAGCATACCCGAGGGTCTGGTAACTGCGCAATCCGTGATGAACGGACAGATCGTGCCGCAGGATACAAAGATTTTGGTAGAAATCAGCCAGGGAAAGGAAAAAGTAATTATGCCGATCTTGGAGGGCATGAAAGAAGAAAAAGCAGAAAAGATTCTTGGTGAACTCGGGATAATGGTAAAGAAGATCCCGGCAGAATCAGAGATCTTTGCCGAAGGTGCCATTGTTTTTCAGGGAAAAGAAGTCAATCAGGCTGTGATAAAAGGCGATACGGTGGAACTTGGCGTAGCTGGGGCAAAACAGATACGTGAAGAGGGCTATGTAGATTCACCGGATGTTTTGCTGAAGCATTTAAATGAGGTGAAAGAAAAACTGATAACAGACGAGATATTTCTGATCGTGGATGAATATAAGGAAAGCAGCCAGCCGTTTGGCACCATACTTTCGCAGGATGTTCCGGCGATGACACAAATCAAAAAAGGCACAGTCATTCATATTACGCTGAGTGCGCCGAAAGAAAGCGTGATCATGCCATCGGTCATCGGAAATACGCCAAATGAAGCCATGGAAACCTTAAAAAATGTCGGATTATCCGTAAGAACCGAAGAAGGATTTTTTCCGGGCGTGGATGTGGGCAGGGTTGCCGAGCAGGTGGGAGAGGAAGACGGGGACGGGGAAGCTGCGACCGTAGTTAAGGGGAGCGAGGTGCTGCTTCGGATCAACAACGGCATCGACCCGAATGCAGCTACCGCTGCAGAAAGTGCAGGAGAAAGCACTTCCGTGCAGAGGACAAACTCGACGGTTACCCGAACCACAGCTGCGAGACCGGCAACAACCGCCGCACCTGCGACAACGGCTACAACACCTGCCACAACGGCAGAAACAACTCCCGGAGATGACGACAGCACTGCGAATGAACCGCAGTTAAACACGGTCGATGTTGACATAGACATCGACAGGTATATGCCACCCGTCCGGACAAGAATTCCGACTTTGCCGGAAACCACTCCTCCTGAAACCTTACCGGAAACTTTGCCGGAAACGGCAGAAATTGCAACGGAGGAAAGCTGGATCCACATACGGCCGCAATATCGCAATTCACATTTACTGAATTCGAAAATTTTTGAGGCTATAGAAACCATGCCGGAAACAGTAGAGACCTTGCCGGAAACGGCAGAGACTATGCCGCAGATGCCACAGCCTTAAAAGCTGGCATCATTATTCTCTATCGTGCGGTTGGACACCAGAAGCAGAGCGATCACATTGTAAACCAGCCAGCCGTGCGGAGAGTATGAGATATAATGCGGCACCCATTTTGTTGCATATTTTTCTTTGTAATTCCGAAGTCCTGAAAACGAATAGAAGCGGTTCCCATACCGGTAAATCAAGTGCACAAGCTTTTCGACGATCGGAGAGCTTGGCTTGATTCCGACATTGGAAAGCGGTGCCATTCCCAGGCTGAAATACCGGCAGCCTGCTTCCTTAGCATACAAAAAGAGCTTGATGAACATAAAATCCATGGTCGAATTTGGGGACAGATCTTCGTCATAGCGCATCAGGTCGATCGTGATCTTCTTATCCGATTCGTCCCGCAGCAGATTTGCAAATGCGATAATTTGGTTTTCCGGATTTTTTACTACGGCAATGTCACAAGCCTGAAGATAGTCCTCCTGAAAAAAACCAAGGGAGAAGCCGATCTCCTTCCGTGCCCCAAGCCATTTATCCGAAATGATCTTCAGTGTTTTTAAGGTTTTTTCATCATGAGGTGCCGGGAGGATCTCAAAGTGCAGGCCGTCTTTTTCAAAACGGGAAAGCACATAGCGCTGATTTCGCTTTTGGGAGCCTTCCAGTGTAAAATCAATGCTGTCAACCAAAGCCAGCTCACCGGATTAAAAAAATGAAATCCGTATTCATGCAGCTTCAGCGTGGTTTCTTCACCGACCTCAAAAAAGACGGGATGATAGCCGAACTTGTCACAGGCTGCGATAAATGCGTCAAGGGCCAGATCCGTATCCGGCTTTGATCCAATCGGTTCCGATACAACCAGAACCTTATTCCCCTCTATGGCATATTGAAAGGCCACAGTCTTTTCTCCGGCTTCATTTTCATAATAAAAAATATTCTTATCTCCGGTTAAATACAGATTTGCATACAAATTGGAATGATATTTGCCGGTAAATGTGAGGAATTCCTCCTTGTCGAATGGGCGCTTCAATTTGTCCTCTTTGCTTTTTAAAAAATGAAGCAAAGCTTTGAAAAGCAGAACCATAAGTATCACAAAAACCGTGATATAAGCCATGGAAATGGCAACGCCCAGCCTGGAACCTTTAAAAAAATGAAAATTCAGGTTTTGTCCGACACGGTAAACAATGCCTTCGGGGTCGATCACCGATGCAATAAAAAACAGTCCATAAAGGTAGATAAATGCCGAATTTGCTTTTTGCAGGATCCGGATCAATAGCGTGCCGAGATCACGGGACAGATGGTTCTGATCGACAAAAACCAATTTGCGGATGAACACACCCGTGCCTAAGATAAACGGAAAGACAAATACGGCAACCCGGTAAAATATCAGCCAGGTGGAGGCCATTTCACCGGAATATCCCATACTCATCAAACCGGCCAGCACGATAACGTCAAATGTGCCAAGTCCTCCGAGGATTGCAGACAGAATTCCCACAACATTGGCTGCCACAATGAGGATCATCAGCTTGACCGGATGAAAATCGATTCCCATAATTACGCCGATGGCTAAGAAAGCAAGGCATAAGCCTGACCATTCCATAACTGATGTAAGGATCAAGAGAAGCTGTTCTTTGATAAAAAGGCTGGTATACAAACGAAACCGGCTTAGGTTTGCCAAAAGCAGGAACACAATAAAAAACAGTGAGAAAGCATTGATAATGAAGACAAATCTTTTGGAATACCCGCTCCAATGTCCGGTAAAAAGCAGTATGCTTACACAAAAGGACAGCAGTGAAAGGCCGACGATCTGGAATGGCAAAAAACTCATCAGGGTATCCGTAAACCGTGATTTATTCTCTGCTTTTTTTGAAAGAAAAAATACCGGAAGCCCCAAAATACGGTTTCAAATACACCGAGAAGATTGTGATAGGCATTGATGGCATAGGGAAGCCTGAGCATTTCGCTCCAAATTTCCTTGATCTTGGATAAATCATGCTCACCCACTTGCAGATCTTCAACCAAAAGCCCGGATACGCGATGCATTTTCTCCATAAAAGGAAGGATTTTTGAAATGCGATGCCAAATGATGGCCGCGATCTGTGTGATAAAATTCAGTCCTTCAAATTTTAAATTCGGCGCATTGAGGATCAAATGGTTTACATGCTCAGGGCAGGCAAGGGCAAATTTTACAGCCAGATTCGCACCGTCCGAGAAACCCAGTATGTCCGCCCTTTTGACACAAAAATAGTCAAAAATCTCCTTCAGATCTTCGACTAAAATCGAAAAACTCAGCTTGCTGTGAGCATTAACAGACTTTCCGTGATCCCGGTAGTCAAACCGGATGATCCGGAAAAATTTCCCAAACGCGGCGGCCTGATGATCAAAATATGTCAGGTCGCCGCTGTTTCCGTGCAGTAGGAAGAGAATCTCATCTCCTGATCCGCTTATTTCATAGTAAATCTGGCTTTTGTCCTTCAATGTGAGGTAGCCTTTGGTTTCATTCATGATTGGCGACCTTCTCTGATGATTTATTAGTTTACAAATAATTATACGGTGAACGGAATGTGTTATCAAGTGAATAATTAAAGAATTGGTGTATCTCATCCCTGATTTCTATGATATAATTGGAATACTATTTGATTCTGTATAATTAACGGATGAAAAACTCCGTAAATTAAAAAAATGCTTTTGTCATTTTAACTTTTCGATTCCGAGTACATTTATGCAGAAACGGGGGACAGAGAATCATGGATAACGGAGTGGTATTGGAATCAAAATTACTGATACCTGAAGTTCCGAAAAAAAGTTTGTACAGTAAAAGAATAAAAGTACTGGACATTGCAAGATATCGTCTGGCAGTTATCGTTGCACCGGCGGGGTTTGGAAAGACCACGGCAGTGCTCTTGTCATTGCAAAAATTCCGGGAAGATACAAGGTGGTACCGCTTGGAAAAAGAGGACAATTTCTTAATGGTTTTTTATTCCCATCTGATCACCACATTATTCTCGGTGACCATTTCTTTTGAGCCGGAGTGCATGCGAACCTTGCGGGGCAGCCAGGATCTGGAAAAGGATTACTCATTTATCAATGCGCAGATCGTACAAGATGCCCACAATTTTTTCAAGGACAGAGATAATAAACTGTTTCTGGTTCTGGACGATTTTCATAATGTTGCGGATAATGAGATCATCCGGGACGGAATCCGCTATTTTACGGTCAATTTTCCGGAATGTATTTCCATCATTGTGACATCCAGAAGCAATCCATATATTGTCTCGGACAGCCTGCTCATGCGCAGTGATATCAAATTGATCGACAGCAAAAGCCTTTTGTTTACCAAAGAAGAGACGGATGAGCTGATTCAGACAAAATACAAACTGAAACTGACAAAAGAGCAGTCGGATTATGTTTTTGACAATGCGGAGGGCTGGATCGCCGGAATCTACATGCTCTGCCACAGTCTCGAAATTACGGGTGACTTATCTGCACAGCAGTTTCGGGAAGAAAAGCAGAACCTTTTTTCAAGATTTTTATATCGATTTTTAATGGACATTGAGGAGGAGAAAAGGAAACTGCTGATACATTTGGCACATTGGGAGGATTTTTCGGCAAGTGAGGTGAAAGAGTATTTTCATATAGCGGATATCACGGAGTTTGTAAAATGGCTGGAGAACAGCAATCTCTATATACAAAAAATATCAGCCAGGCCGGTTCGGTACCGTTTCCATGCATTGTTTCGGGAGGAATTGGAACGGATCTTCCATGAAACAGCCGGTGAATCCGAAATTCGGGAATATTTCCGGAGCTTGGGAGAATATTTCCGGGATATAAATTACCCGAAGTCTATACGGTTTTATCGAAAAGGAGGTTTCGAAAAGGAAGCACTTCACATTGCGGAGGAGAGAGGAAGAGAATTCTTTCTGCTTGGAAAGCCGGATGAAATGTTCTACCTGCTGTATGAATTTCCACCGGAGATCATTGATGGAAGTCCGTATCTTTTATTGTTCCGAGGGATGCTTTACATGAATATCCAAAAAGAGCAGAGCCTGAAGGATATCATTCATGCAATGGACGGTCTTCGGGTCTGCAGGGATTATTCTTTTCTGATGAATGCATTCGGAATGATGATGGTGATTGCGTACCAGAACAATGATTTTTCGATAATGGACAAAGCAGCCGGAAAGCTTCCGGTAGCAGCCATGTTTTTATCCGGAAGCGATGTGAGGATCAAGCTGATCGTCAGCCAGTTCATCAGCTTCATGGGGGAAGATAAATTAAAGCCGGCGGGAATTCTCAGGGCATTCCTGGACAAAAGAAAAATACCTGAGGATATGTGGCACTACAGCTATCTGATGATACGGGGAATATACTATTACCGGTGCGGAGAACTTGAAAGATCTTTGGAGAATTTAAGGAGCATACTTGCCCATCCGATCGGAAAAAACAATGAGCAATGGAGGATCATCGGGTTGGTGTCCTGCTGCAACTCGCCTATATTGAAGGCAGAAGGCAAGCTGATGCAGGAATTTGTGGATGAATTTATGCTGCTCGGAGAAAAATACAACTCGGATTTTTCTTATGGATACGGATACTATATCTCTGCCTTTGAAAAATACCAGAGAGGCGAAGTTGGGGATGCCTTGGAGGCAATGCAAAATTCCATTGACTACTATCAAAGGTATGGCGGGGATCTGCTGGTTTATGAGAGCGAACTGTACATGTACCTCTGGGGAGAAAAGAAAACGGCACGGGAGGATGTCCTGCGCTTGGAAAACCTGGTGAAGCAGCTTGACCACCTGAATCCCGGAGACGGACTGGGAGAGTACGCAAAAGCCATTGCGGGTGTGTATTACAAACGGCTTAAAGAGTATGACATGGCCAAACGATATTTACTGGAAAGCTTGCACATTTCCAAGAGGAAAGGCGCCAGACAGGATGTATGCGGAATTTACATGCAGCTGGCCGATTTGTACCGGATGCAGGAAAATACTTCAGCTGAAAAAAAGTATCTTTTGCTATGGCTTACGGCTTCAAAGGAAAAGAATTTCATATACTGGAAAGAGAGCGACATTGGGACGATCCAGCGCACCTGTGATGCCGTGAAACTGCATTTTTTTGATGTCGGATCTGTCAAGGAAGACACGGGAATATCCGTCGCAAAGTATATTGAAGGCATCGAAAGGATGTATCAGCTGCGTGGATCCAAGAAAAAGGACAGCAATAATGCGAATATTCAGATAAGCATGCTGGGTACATTTGAGCTGAGAGGTCCGGGCTTTAAGCTGGAGGAAAAGGATTTTAAAACAAGAAAGATCAGCGGTTTATTAAAGTACATTCTGGCAAATGAAAGAAAATCATTTCTTTCAAGAGAAAGGCTGGCTTCTGTATTCTGGCCGGAAGCAGAGTCTAGGGCTGCATTTGCATCCTTGCGTGTCGCACTGTATGAGCTTCGGAAGCTGCTTTCCAACTTTGAGATCGGCTTGGACAGCAAGAACGCGATCATTAAAGAAAAGAAAGAAGGATTTTATCTTGGGGAAGCCGGGATCTTTAAATTAGACACGGAAGAATTCGAGGAGAAATACAAGCTTTACAAAAACAAGGAATACACAAGTGCCACCACAATATTGGAGGAGATCTGCTGTCTGTACCGCGGAGAGTTTTTGCAGGGCGAAGAATACGATGATAAAATTATGGTTTTAAAGGAACATTACTCTACGATGTTTTTTGACTGCGCTTATGATTTGGCAAAAGAGTATATGAATTCGAATCAGGTGGAAGATGCCGAGAAGCTACTGCTTAGAGGCCTTTTGCTCGATCCTTTCAATGCCAAATGCTGCAATATGCTTGTGAATTTGTATCTTTCCACAAATCAGAAAAACAGGGCGGTTCTTTTGGAAAAACAGTTCCGGCAAAGGTATGAGAGAGAAATGACGTAACAGATAAAAAAAGCAAAAAAATGGATGTAATATGAAAGCTTATCCGGCGAACACTGCCGGATAGGCTTTTTTTATGCGATTTATCGAGGTAATACCATTGAATTTTATGTTTATTTAACGTTGATTTTATATGATTTCCATAAGAACAAATTCAAGTGAGGAGGGGATGAAATGAAAAAGCGTAGTTTCAATAAATTTTGTCTGAGTCTGGCTGTTGTCATGATGCTGGTGCTCTCTTCGATTCTTTCAAGCTGTTCCATCGGTGATGTTGTAAAGGTGATCAATGCCTTGCAGGAAGATTCGAAAGAAACAAAAGCGGAAGGAAATAAAGCAGAAGAAACCGACCAAGATAAGCAAGATTCACAAGATGCAAATTCAGGTGAAACCGGCCAGGGTGAAGCGGATCTTGGCGAAGATGGCAGCGATTCAGCTGACCCGGAGGAAAGCAGTGAGTTTGACATAGATGAAGCCCAGAAAGATATAAAGGATATGATGAACGAACAGCTCGATAAATCAGATCTCGATCTGAACGAAGAGGAAAGGGACGCAATAAACCAACTGTATGATATATTCTCAAAGTAATGAAATGAGGCATGAAAAAAATGCTACTCATTAAATCAATACATGAGGAAAGATACATAAATAGGTAATTGCGAAACTCACTGACGTTCGTTCGCAAATTTGATTAAAAATAAGGCAGAATTCGTGTTAAGCGCGAATTCCTTAATGAAAAGTGAACACTTTTAAATTTTGGCGTACTTT
>JBHAEV010000055.1:0-6669 GCA_041855735.1 Lachnospiraceae bacterium | reverse complement strand
GTCCGGTCCGACATTGTAATATCCCTGCAAGGATCGGTTTTGACTCTGCTCCATCATAATCGTGAGATAGATGTACAATGGTTCCAGCACATGCTGATACGGTCGCACGGAGTGAGGATTTCGAAGTATCACTTCCTCCTTTTTTGCCGCCGCCCGAAAGCAATCCGGAATAATGCGGTCCTTTGCAAAATCTCCGCCTCCGATGACATTTCCCGCTCTTGCGGTGGACACGGCAGTTCCCGTCTGTTCCAGAAAACTCTTCCGATAACTGTGCGTCACAAGTTCCGAACAGGATTTGGAATTGGAATACGGATCGTATCCGTCCAGCACATCCTCCTCCACATATCCGCAAAGCTGCTCCTTGTTCTCATAGACCTTGTCCGTCGTTACATTCAGGAAACTTCGTACACTCTTTTGCAGGCGGATGCATTCCAAAACATGCACCGTACCCATTACATTCGTTTCATAGGTGTACACCGGTTCTTCATAGGATGTGCGCACTATCGGCTGTGCCGCCATATGAATGACAAACTCCGGCTCGAATTCATCAAATACTTTTTTCAGTTTCGCGAAATCCCGGATATCTCCGGTTACGGACCGCATCTGAGATTCCAAATCCAGCACACAAAAAAGAGCCGGTGATGTCGGAGGTTCCAGGGAATAACCGCATACATCGGCTCCCATCATCAAAAGCATCTGACTCAGCCATGCCCCCTTAAAACCGGTATGCCCGGTAATCAGCACCTTTTTTCCCCTATAAAACTCTTTCAAACGTACAAAATCGTTCACCTACCACCTCTTCCACGGAGCCGTTTTTTTGCTCCAGAGTTCTTCCAGTTTCTGCTTTTCCCTCTGCGTGTCCATGCACTGCCAGAATCCGTCGTGATAATACCCCATCAATTGTCCCGCGGCAGCCAGACTCTCAAGCGGTTGTCTTTCCAATATCGTTTCATCTCCTTCGATATAATCAAAGATCTTTTGCTTGAACACCATAAAGCCCCCATTGATAATCGCCCCGTCATTCTCGCTCTTTTCCCGAAAATTCAAAACCTGCCCCTCGGGAGTCATCGTCAGCACGCCCTTTGCCTGACCGATGTTGACGGTGGTCATGGTACCGATTTTACCATGTCCTTTGTGAAATGCAAGCAGTGCCGACAAATCCACATCACTGAGTCCGTCTCCGTATGTCAGAAAGAAATCTTCCTCACCGACAAACTCACGAATCCTTTTGATTCTTCCTCCCGTCATGGTATGCAAGCCCGTATCCACCAGGGTCACCTTCCACGGTTCGGAATAATTGTTATGCACTTCCATGGAATTGTCGGCAAGATCAAAAGTTACATCGGAAGTGTGCAGGAAATAGTCGCTGAAATATTCCTTGACCACATATTGCTTGTATCCGAGACAAATGATAAATTCATGAAAGCCGTAGCTTGAATAATACTTCATAATATGCCAAAGAATCGGCTGTTCTCCGATTTCAATCATCGGCTTCGGCTTCAGATGGCTTTCTTCCGTAATTCTCGTGCCGAGTCCTCCCGCTAAAATGACTACCTTCATCCTCTCTCCTTCTATTCTCTGAAAATGTTCAGTTTCTGCGACCGGAGTATCAAAAGCGCCTCCTTGGTCTTTTCCACGCTTCTATACTGCATATAGGTTTTAATCTCTTCATCCGACATCCGCTCAAAATGGACGGCGACTTCTTTTCTTTCCTCAAAAAACGCCTTCCGGTATCTGGCAATTCTCCACTCCGTAACATAGAATCCCAACTGCGACACGGCAACAGCGAGGACTATCGCCGCGGGAATGACTCCCGAAAAACCCGGCGCTCTCCCTGCCCGCCTGCTCTCTTTCGCATTACTTCGAACTTTTTTCATCGGCTTTTGACGAAAATCCGCCGTTTTTCGACTTTGTTGCAGCAGGGCCGACGTCAATAATATTCCGATGATCCCGACCTGGAACTGCAGGGCATATCTCGAACTCATCGCATAGAGCGGATCTTTCAAGAAAATCCATCGCGAAAGAGTGATGATCATATGATTGAGTATTCCGGACACCAGAAGAATCATCGGCAGTATCGTTTTCTTCCAAATACCGCAGCGAACATTTACATAGAATGCATACGCATAAGCAAGCAGCACGCCGATGCCGAGAAGATGCAAAATCCATGCCGCAATCCGCATCTCATTTGCAAACTCTTTCCCCATGAGCATCGAAGCAAAGGTCTTTAAAAAAAAGTTCACAAACAACATCGGATTCTCCGAAAACACCTCCGAAAAAGCACGATCCGTTGCGCCGGCATGATCCTCCACCGAATGGATGCGACTGAATATGTACATGCAAAGCGGAATGACCACCGCCATTGCCCGGCCGATCCAAATCCTCATCTGAACAAACAATTCCTTCCGAAAATCCGGTTTGCGCCCTGCCCTCGCAATGCCGATGCAGGCATAGGCAAGCAACACCGAAAGCGCATAGGTTCCGCTGTACGGTCCCGCCACAAAGAGAATCGTAAAGATCGGAATGACAATCAATTTGATATGGTTGGAAGCACTCCCCTCTTGCCGGTAGTCCGTTTCAATGCATTCATAATGCCAAAAGAACAGTGCAAATGCCATAAAGTGGATCCAACCGCTGCCGTTTGTGAGCATCTCCCATTTGTTCAGGGAATAATGCACCGCCACGATGAGGAAATACCGAAAAAATCCGATTTTCATTTTCTTTGCGTATCCGGCAAGCACGAGAGAAGAAAAAAACAGTCCGAGCGCTCCCAGCATCATATCAAAGGTCGTACTGTATCCGAAGAATTTCACATTGACAATACGCTGCAAATAGCTGACCGGCATTCGGGTAAAAATATCCAAACCCATGTAAGGCGTAAAATCCGTGACATCCTTGATATAGGACAAAATCAATCGAATATAATCGGAATAGACCACATCCTCGGTGGCAGAAATAATATAGATCACGGTTATGATAAAACCGATGAAAGCAAGTGCATTGTAGTAATTCAGGTATTTCGCAATCACACCCCGGTCATTTCGACGTTTATTATGTTGTAATTGAACTTTTTTTCCGTTCATATCCCCCTTCACTCCATGCAGGCATCACGCCGGATTTTTGCTTCGGTGTCGTATTTTCAAAGCACATGGTCATGCTCGGTATATCGCTTTAATTTGCCGTCACATTCATGATGATGCTCAGCTTTCGGTCACTTCTTTGTTCCTGCGCATCCGGAAACACAAATTCATTGACAAACTGCAGATTGACCAGAGCAAACGGCTTCGCTTGAATTGTGTAAATGAAGATATTCTCCTCGATGTCAATCCGGGTCAATTCCCCGTCAATCGAAAGATTCATCACCTGCAGTCCGTCCAATACTCCCGGATACATGAACTCCAGTCGAATTTCTCCGCTTGCACCCGCCATAACATTGATCTGCGCCTCTTCTTCCATCCATCCGTCGCGATAGTACCCGTCGATGATTTCCAGCTTCATATCCCGATAAATATCCGTGGCATCCACAAAAACATCATGGGCCGGATCTTCCTTCAGTACAATCATTCGATCGGTAATCAGACCGATTTCCTTGATGGAATCGATATGTGTAACCTTGATTCCTTTGTTGCTTTTATCATAGACTTTAAAAAAGGTTTCCTTCGTAAAGTCCTTCATCTCATAACGGTTGCCGACAATGTACAGTTCTTTGTCATACAGCTTCTCCCCGTACTTTCCGAAGGTTTCATCCGCCAGAGAATTGTATCTTTTCTGGTTCGGAAACAGGTAGATCTTGTCAAAATTCTGATAACTGATGATCTCCATCGGCAAAAGGCAGATCCCCCACAGTACGATCATAACGGTCGGCACCCAGAGCAAAATACTCATTTCCCGCTCCGGCGTAATCGCATGCAGCCGCATATTGATCGATTTCACGAGCAATGCGTGCATATGAGCGATCAATAACAGCATCAATGCATAACTTGAGTAAATCCAGCGCATTTCCACCCGAATGGTCACCGCTGACGAAATCAGACTCGCGCCGATCATCAATATCAATAGCAGACTTACGTACAGATTGCGCTTGAACAACTGCCGATGGATTCTTACAAAGAACAGGCACAGCACATAATAGCTCACCAAAAGCAGAGCAATGATCGCGGAGAGGTAAACCAGATACCGAATGATGCCGGGCATGTTTTCCCAGGGCAAACCGTTTAAGTATTCCGGACCCGCATTGACACCGAACAGATACAGAATCTCACTCAGCAGGGACCTGAAAAAACTGCCGACGGTAAACGTTTCCACCACATTCGTCTTTCCCGTACCCGCCGGAAGTACCGTGCCAATGGTCACGGCTCTCGCAATCTGGACAAGACAGAATCCGAAAATCACAGCCGCATACATCCTCGCATCTTTGCATTTCACAAACAAAAGCACCAGCAAAAATACCGGCAAAAGCACCATATACCGCTCATGCGTAAAACAGATACCGATATAAAGCACGACCGCCGTATAATAGCTCCATTTTTTTTCCTCGGTAATGTATATGTATAATGCATGTGCAATCCCCAGGCAAAACACAATACACATGCTTTCCATCAATCCCAGAAGCTGCCCGATATTGTAGTAGGCAAATCGGGATGCCAAAAACATGGCGCCGAAAAACACCCCCAAAAGCTGCGAACCGGAGAGCTTTGCCGCCAAGTAATACAAATAGTAGGCAATCCCTGCTGCGATGACGATATTGATCGGTACAATCCAGTTCACATTGTTTTGAATAATCCCAAGCTCAATCCATGCCGCAAACCAGTACATCGGGCGAAACCGGACCGAATGTGCCGGAAACACATATTCCAAAAAACTTTGCTCTCTGTAAAACGACCACATATACAAGTCATCCATATACAGACCGGATATCCGAAATCCCCGGTAGATAAAGCATGCCAATCCGAGCAAAAACAGGAAAACGGCACATTGCTTTATGACTTGGTTTTCATTTTCAATCACTGCTTCCTCCTGACCGGTATCGATAAAGGGCATATACCCCCGAATCCACCACTTTCTCCAAACTTTTGTCTTCGATCATATAGCCGATGATTTCTCTGGCTCTGTGCTGCTCATGCAGGAAATTACCGTCCGTAAAGATATAATCGATCTTTGCATAGTCCAGATATTCCTTGAAGATATCCAGCTTTTTTACAAGAAAGGTATTGCCTCCGCTGCCTGCAATATCGGTATAACTCTCCACCCTTGCCGAAAACTCCAATCCCTTCGGCATATAGGCAAAGGTTACCACTCGGGTTCGATTTGCATTTTCCAGATATTCGTAAACCTTTCCGTATCCCCTGTCTTTGCTCTCCTCCTTTGCTTTCGCCCGGTGATCAAAGTATCCGAAATTCGTTTTCGACAGCGGAGTAAATCCGATGGCACCCGCCCAGTTTGTGATCAATGTAATCAACACCGCATAGAAAAGAGCGGGCGTCAGTCCGAGCGTCAACCCCTCGAGGTTGAGCGTTTCCAAAAGCACATCCTTCAGCCAGATGCAAAAAACGATGATGCTTAAACAAATCAATAATACAAAGTAATTGCCGTCCACCTGATACAGATTGATCAGTGCATAGGTACTGAACAGAAGTATCACCAGAAAATTGACATAGACGAATCGAAATGCCTGTTCTTTTGAGAAGAAGACGGGCACAAAGAGAAAAATCGATACAATCAGAATCACCCCGAACACTGCCGTCGGCATGGCAATGAGAACATGCACCATTTCCATACCCATCGGCGCAATCAAAACCGCATAAATCCGATACAAATTTCTCATCAAATCCCCCATCCCCTCCATGGAACCCTGCGGCGAAGGAAGATTGGTGGGTGCCAGCGGATATTGAATGCGAAATCCGACTTTTTGCAGGATGGAAGTAAAAATGGAGGTAATCGGAAATCCGGTCATACTCCATGTCCGCCATGTCACAAGAAGCAGTGCCAGAATCGTCGGCAAGACAATCGCCTTGGAAAAGTCCGCTTTGCGGATCACGAATTTTTTTTGATACAGCAAAAATCCGATGACGGCGATCAGCACCCCTCCCGAAAAGTAAACGCTGGTCGGCTTTAGCATAAAGGTAAAAGCAAGGCTCGCCATCGCCCAAGAGATTTGTTTGGTCGAGTTTCTTTCATTGTCGCTTGTTAATAATCTTACTATATCACAGATGGCCAAAAGTTGAAAGAACAACGTAAAGATGTCCGTTTTGGCACTGATGCTCATATTCATGATTGCCGGAATTGCCGATGCGATCATCACTGCCAGAATCCCCGACAATCTATGACTGCACATTCTCACAATCTCGTACACCAGAAGAAGCACACCGATGCAAAAGAGCCACGAAACCGCCAGGACAAAGCCGTAACTGTCCGGTATGTTAAGCGGTAAGGTCAGAATTTCAAATCCCTTCGGATAAAAGTACACGTCATTCACAAATCCCAGTCTTTCATAGATCCCTCGCCCATTGTCCAGCACATACAAAGAACGAAGTCCGTAGCGCATACTGTCATAGTCAATGGCGATGTTCATTCTCCCCGCCTGCAGCAAAACCATGGTCATGACATAGGAAATCGCAAACTTCACCCAGTTTTTTCTGGCAAGGAACTGCCTTTGCTCGTTTCTGGAAT
>JBHAEV010000054.1:0-10619 GCA_041855735.1 Lachnospiraceae bacterium | reverse complement strand
CTCACGATACAAACCTTGGGAGTCGCTATCGGGTTCGTCGGCAACTACGCCCCTTGGGACTTTCACCCAAACTTCGGGACATGCCCGTCATACAAAAAAGAGAAGCGAATTTCATTTCGCTTCTCTCACTCCTATCCATCAACTTTTTACATATTATCAATCTTCCGACAGGCTTGCCGCTCTGGCATCAACTTCTCTCTTTTGCACATCGGACGGTGCCTGCTCGTATCTGGAGAATTCGTACATAAACAATCCGATGCCTCCGGTCATGGAGCGAAGATCGGTATTGTAGCCGTACAATTCGGACATCGGGATATCCGCCTTAATCGCCTGCTTTCCGTTCGGAAGAGCATCCATACCCAACACACGTCCGCGTCTTCGGTTCAGATCTCCCATAACATCGCCGGTGAACTTGTCCGGAACGGTTACAACCAGGGATGCCACCGGCTCCAGCAGAATCGGACTTGCTTTCATGAAGCCGTCCTTGAATGCCAGAGTTGCCGCCATCTTAAATGCCATCTCCGAGGAGTCCACCGGATGGTAAGATCCGTCATAGAGCGTGGCTTTCACACCCACAACCGGATAGGCTGCAAGAGGTCCCTTTAAACAGCTTTCCGCAATGCCCTTTTCCACCGCAGGGAAATAGTTCTTCGGAACGGCACCGCCGACAACGGTTTCTTCGAATACATACGGCGTCTCCAGATCATAGGACGGTTCAAAAATCATCTTCACATCGCCGAACTGACCGTGTCCGCCGGATTGTTTCTTGTATCGACCTGCCGCCTCCACTTTCTTTCGAATGGTTTCACGGAACGCAATCTTCGGCTCGCTCAGCTCCACTTCCACTTTGTAACGATTCATGAGCTTGCTTTGCACAATCTCCAGCTGCTGGCTACCGATGCCGTAAAGCAGTGTCTGACGATTCTCCACGTCCACAAAGGACTTCAATGTCAGATCTTCTTCCTGAAGTTTTGCAAGTCCGGATGCCAGTTTGTCTTCCTCTCCCTTATTGACCGCTTTGTATCTCATGGAAGTGTACGGCTTGGAAATCTGCGGAGGATTGTATACAATCGGAGCGCCCTTCTGGCTGATGGTATCGCCGGTCGAGGTGACATTCAGTTTCGCCATCGCGCCGATATCGCCCGCCTTCAGTTCCGGAACCTCAATGGCTTCCTTGCCGCGCAGCACATAAATCTTGCCCGGTTTTTCTTCCTGTTCCTTGTTTACATTGTAAATGTCGGAATCGGAGGTCAAGGTACCCGTCACAACTTTAACCAGAGAATACTTTCCGATAAACGGATCCACGATGGTTTTAAATACTTTTGCAGAGAGATTTGCCCCGGAATTATAATGTGTTACCACAAGTTCTCCGGTCAGGGCATCCTTTCCCGCGCACTCCGATTTCTCAGGAGACGGAAGATATTTGTCAATCGCCATCAACAATGCCTTAAATCCCTGACATTGGATCCCCGATCCCAGCAATACAGGGAAAATCGAACAATCCGATACATTCTCACGAAGTGCCAAAGAAACCTCGGCATCGGTGAATTCCTCGCCGGATAAGTACCGTTCCATGAACTCCTCGCTTGTCTCCGCCACCGCATCCATCAGTGACTCTCTGGCAACCTTAACGCGATCCTCCAAGTAATCCGGAATCGCACATTCCTCGTAATCTCCCATGGTTGTGAACCGTCTGCCTTCATTTTTCACAACATTCACGAAGCCGATGAATTTCTCATGTTCACGAATCGGCAAATGGAACGGTGCGATCTTTCGCCCGAATCGGGTTGTCAGCTTCATAATCAAATCCCGGAAGCTCGCCTTGTCATCGTCCAGATTCGTTGCAAAGAAAATGCGCGGCAGTTTGTACTCTTCACACAGTTCCCACGCTTTCTCGGTTCCGACCTCAATACCGGCCTTACAGTTCACCACGATGATTGCCGCATCCGCCACACTCATCGCTTCTTCCACTTCACCGACAAAATCGAAATATCCCGGAGTATCCAAAAGATTGATCTTGATGGGACCGTGATCACCGGTATACTCCACAGGAATCAAAGATGTACTGATCGAAAATCCTCTCTTTACCTCTTCCTTGTCATAGTCACTGATGGTATTGCCGTCGGTAATCTTGCCCATCTTGGAAATTGCTCCGGTCTTATAAGCCATCGCTTCCGCAACGGTCGATTTCCCCGCACCACCGTGACCAAGTAACACAATGTTTCGAATCTGTCCAGTTTCATAAATCTTCATAAATATATATCCTCCTGCAAAGTAATCTTTGGTGATATCACCATAGTCATTTCCATAGCATTGCAAGACATTCTGCCTTACATTTGACGTAACAATGCGAAAATGCCGACAGAACCATCAAATCATCCTCAAATCTGAAGCTGTCCGACGCATTCATTTCCAAACACACATATACATTCTACTAAATTTCATGATAAATATCAAGGTTTATTATGTACTTTGTATAAGTTTTGTTGCACATTTTACTCTATCGCTTTAAATCATTAAATCGTTGACTTTATGAAAACTGTCGATTAGAATAGAAACAGACAAAATTTACCGAAAGGAGTTCCGGGAATTTGCCTTCATCGCAAATCGTGAAGTACCGACAATTGCGGCGAAAAGAAAATCCCGTATGCATCCGATATGAAGCCATTGCATTACACCTTTATCGGCCTGGGACTGATCGGCGGATCCGTTGCCAAGGCATTGCGAAAATACCGGCCCGATTCCGTGATCTGTGCCTATATGCCGAACAAAGCGTCTTTGTTGCTCGCCAGGGATGACGGGGTCATCAATCAGATTCTGGATTCGGTGGATGAAAATCTCAAGGATCCCGACACCCTTGATGCGCTCAAAAACACCGACATCTTCTTTTTATGCGCTCCCGTGGAATCCAATATTTCGTATTTGCGTGCCATTATGCCGTATTTAAAGAAATCCGCCATCATCACCGATGTCGGGAGCACCAAAGCCGCGATTCACAAAGCTGCCGCGGATTTGGGTCTGAACTCCTGTTTTATCGGCGGTCATCCGATGGCCGGTTCCGAAAAAACCGGATACACCTCCTCGGATCCGCTGATCATCGAAAACGCCTACTATATGCTGACCTGCACAAAGGAAATCTCCCGCGAAAAATACCGTACATTGGCAGATGTCATTCAATCCATCAAGTCCATCCCGTTTGAAATCGACTTTGAAAAGCATGATTTGAGCGTCGCCGCCGTCAGCCATTTGCCGCATATCATCGCTTCCGCTTTGGTGAATCTTGTGAAGCAGGAGGACGATCATGATTTGCTCAAGCAAATTGCGGCGGGCGGATTCAAGGACATTACGCGAATCGCATCCTCCTCCCCGATTATGTGGAATCAGATTTGTGAATCCAACAAACCTGCGATTCTCAATCTTTTGCGTCAATACATCGCCCTATTGGAGAACATTCATACCGATTTGACGGAAAATGTACCGGATGCCATTCACGATCTCTTTGTTTCATCGAGAGAATACCGCAATTCCATCTCCGATGTACCGTTCGGACTCATCCAATCGAACTTTTCCTTTTCGATCCGGGTCGCGGACAAGCCGGGTGCCATCTCGATCGTTTCCGCCATTCTTGCCGCCAACTCGGTCAGCATAAAAAACATCGGAATCAATCACAATCGGGAACTTGGGGAAGGGGCTTTGCACATCTCCTTTTACGATTCCAATTCCTGCGACCTTGCAAAAAAGGTGTTGCTGGGATACAATTACGAGCTGGCGTAAAAGCGCCGGCACAGGTGATCAAAACAAAATGAGAAGAGGACAATATGACACACAGACTCAAAGGACGTTTACAGGTACCGGGAGATAAATCCATCTCCCATCGAAGCATCATGTTCGGCTCCCTGGCAAATGGCATCACACAGGTGGACGGATTTTTACCGGGTGAAGACTGTTTGTCCACCATACAGTGTTTTCGAGCCATGGGAATCGAAATCGAGCCGGAAGGCACCAGGGTTCGCATTCACGGCAGAGGTTTGCACGGTCTGAAAAAACCGCAGGACGAACTGAACTGCAACAACAGCGGCACCACCACAAGACTGCTTTCCGGAATTCTTTGCGGACAGAATTTCGAATCCGTGATAACCGGTGACGAGTCCATCCGCCAAAGACCGATGGGGCGCATCATCAGACCGCTTACCGAAATGGGGGCGGATATCCGCAGCAGATACCGAAATGACAAGGCACCGCTGGAAATATTTCCGTCCGCGCTTTCCGGGATATGCTATCAAAGTCCGGTTGCCAGCGCACAGCTCAAATCCGCCATACTCCTTGCCGGACTCTATGCCGCCGGGGAAACTTCCGTCACCGAACCCGAGCATTCCAGAAACCATACCGAGATCATGCTTCGCAAATTCGGAGTAAAGGTAGACATCCGTCACAACTCCTGCTCTCTCGTCGGAGGACAGGAGCTGCACGGCTGCCATGTTCCGGTACCGGGCGATATTTCCTCTGCGGCTTTTTTCCTGGCCGGCGCCAGTATGATGAGGGGGTCGGAAGTATTGCTGAAAAATGTCGGCATCAATCCGACCAGAGACGGTATACTGCAGGTTTTAAAACAGATGGGCGGAGATTTTGAAATTCTTCCGATTTCCGGTCGGGATGCAGATTTTGAATCCGACGGCACTCTCAAAAATACCGGGATACTTCAGGAAGAACCGGTTGCCGATATTCTGATACGTTCCTCGACATTAAAAGGCATTGAAATCGGCGGAAGTATTATTCCGACATTGATTGACGAGATCCCGATGATCGCCGCCATGGCGACACAGGCGGAAGGTGTCACCGTCATCAGGGATGCCGCAGAATTGAAGGTAAAAGAGTCCAATCGCATCCGGGTTATGACAAGAGAACTGACCGGGCTCGGAGCCGATGTCACGGAAACCGACGACGGAATGGTGATATACGGCGGAAAAAAATTACACGGCGGCATTGTCAACTCCCATAAGGATCATCGCATCGCCATGACTTTTGCCATCCTCGGCCTCGCCATCGGCGAAGAGATTGAGATTATGGACCGGGATTGTGTGAACATTTCCTATCCGGGATTCTTTCGGGACTTGAAAAGTCTCCTGTAAACCCGTGAAAAAACGCCTGCCAAGGTTCGAAACGCGAAGTTCTTTACTCCAACGCTTCGTAACCTTTGCAGGCGATATTTGTGGAAAAAATCACGCAGGATCCGGATTCCGGGAAGCTTCCATCAGGGAATCAATATCACTCATGATATTTTGCCCGGCACTCTCTTCAACACCCTGCTGATGCCGGTTTCGGAATGCATTCATCCATTCCTTCGAAAGCGGCAGACTGAAACCGAAAGGATTGATCACAAAACCGAGTATATTATCCGGCAATGTCAAATCCAAAAGATTTTGCAATGTCATAATGCTTAATCGAATGTCTTCCCCCATCTTCGGTCCGCGGCTTCGTTCAATTTCATCCGTAAAAAGCGGAATGACAAAATGATCTTTGTCGGACTTGATAATCAACGGTTGCAATGTTTTTTTATCATTGTTTTGCGGATCCGCAATTTCCCGACACGGGAAAATAAACCTTCCCTTTTGAATATTGCTTACCATCTCCTCTTCCAATGACCGAAGCTCTTTTGAACCCGGAGCATGGATCTGCCTTTTCAATTCCTGAAGAAAATAAATTGCGGTCAGGCATAAAATCGGATTCTCAATCGGTCTTTCCTTTTCCGGAATACTGCTCATATCCGGTCTTCGAATGAAGTCCGTAAGTTCCAACAATACCTTTTCGTCCTTCCTGTGAAACTCCACGGCATTCACTCCCAGTACAAAAAATGTCGTGAAGGTACGAAGAATCAATTCCTTATTGTTCATATGATGCACAATGGTATTCTTCTTTTCCGCTTTTAAGGAATCGGAAAAACTCCTTGCATCCTTTTCATCAAAAAAGATAAACGCCTTGTCGTCCATCGTTGTTTCATCACATTCGATATAAGGGCATCTGGTATATTCGGAAAACAAAATATACAGACTTTCATAGCTCGGAATTTCTTTAATGATATTCTCTTTGTTCATGTTCTGCTTCAATCCTTTTCTTCCTTTCAATTCTGCTTCGTTTGCACGGACCATGCCGCGGCTTGCCGTAATCCGCATTTCGCTTTCGTTTGTACCGGAGCTGCCGTTTTTGTTCTTACTCCCGATTTTGCTTTGCCTTGCGGATCTCCAGATAATTCTCGATCAGCTTCACCGTATCGTCCGCGCCGAGTCTGGAACTGTTGACGGAAAGATCATAGCTCTTCGTATCTCCCCAACGTTTGGACGTATAATAATTATAATAGCTTGATTTCTTCTTATCCGCCTTGATCATCAAATCCTTTGCCTTTTCCTCCGTGACATTGTTGTAATCCATAATGCTCCGGATGCGATCCTCTTCGTCGGCATAGATGAAAATGCTTACCAGATTTTTATGTTCACTGAGCGCATAGTCCGCGCATCGTCCCACGATGACACAGCTCTCGTGCTCCGCGATTTTCCGGATGGTCTCAAACTGTGCAAGAAATATCTTGTGATTCAGCGGCATGTCCAGATATGCGGAGGAACCGTAGCCGAGAGAATAGGTATCCATGACCAGCGAGTATAAAAAACTGTTGGTCGGCTTCTCGTCATGCGTTTCAAACAATTCTTCGCAAAATCCGCTTTCTTTGGCGGCACGGGTCAAAAGTTCACGGTCATAAAATTTGATTCCCAGTTTGTCCGCGAGCATCTTACCGATTTTTCTTCCGCCGCTTCCGCTTTGTCTTCCGATTGTAATTACCAAATTCTCCGCCATATGAACCTCCTGTCTTTTTCATTTCCTGAGTTTGCACAAAAGTTCCTCAAAATAATCCGGGAGCTCTGCACTGAATTCCATGTATTGCCCGGTTCTCGGGTGAACAAAGCCCAAAGTCATGGCATGCAAAGCCTGTCCTTGCAAATGGTACTTATCCTTCTCCCATCCGTACACCGTATCACCCAAAAGCGGGTGATGAATGCTTGCCATATGGACACGAATCTGATGTGTCCGGCCGGTCTCAAGTCGACATTCGATCAGACTCGCCTCTTTTAATCGTTCCAACACCCGATAATGTGTCACGGCTTCTTTTCCGTTCTTGCTGTTGACTGCCATCTTTTTCCGGTCGATTTCATTCCTGCCTATGGCTTTGTTGATAATGCCCTCATCTTCTTTGATCACCCCGTGTACCAATGCCATGTATTTTCTGGTAATGCTGTGCCGTTTCAATTGTTCGGATATCTCACGGTGCGCAAAATCATTCTTGCAGGCAATGACAATTCCTGTGGTGTTCATATCGATGCGATGCACAATACCCGGTCTCAACACCCCATTGATACCGGAAAGATTTTCCCTGCAGTGATACAGCAATCCGTTTACCAAAGTTCCCGTATAATGCCCGATCGCCGGATGCACAACCATCCCTTTCGGCTTATTGACCAAAATCACATCCTCGTCCTCATAGACGATATCCAGATTCAAATCTTCCGGCCATATATCCAGAACTTCTTTTTCCGGTATATGCAGGCGCACAATGTCGGAATGTTTCACCTTGTAATTCGCCTTTACCGTTTCCCCGTTCACATTGGCATAGCCCTCTTTTATCAGCTTTTGAATGTAAGATCGGGACAGATCCTCCTGTCTCTGATTCAGAAACACGTCAATCCGAAGCTCATCCTCCGACTCCGATACAAATTCTTTAAAAAACATAAAAAAGCAACTCCTCCGCCATGCTGTAGATCACTTCAATCCCAGAAAACTCAGCTCATTTTCCTTGTAGTAGAATAAAAGCAGGCCGATCAAAACAAAGGTGGTCACGGATACATAGATATCGGCAACATTGAAAATCGGGAAATCAATCAGCGAAAAATACACAAAATCCACAACATAACCCTGAACAAGCCGGTCAATCTGGTTCCCCATTGCACCGGCAAAAATAAAAATCAGACTCAGATACAGCGGGTAATATCTTTTTTTGTCCGGAATCTTTCCGACCATCACAAGGATGCCTGCCATGACCGCGAAAGCGATGATCGCAAAGATGATTCTTCCGCCCTGAAAGATCCCGAATGCAGCCCCTCTGTTTTCCAAATACCGCAATTCCAATACATTTTTAATCAATACAATCGATTCCCGATTCATAAGATGGGCAACCGCAAGCTGTTTTGTCAGATAATCCAGCCAAACAAAAAAGCCGGACAACAGCGCAAAATATACCCATCGAAGTTTCTTATTTAACATAATCGCTCCCGTTCGTTGATATAGTAAACCCCGATTTTTTCCAATGCCGCCAGCATCGTGGCTTCATCGACCGAGGACGAAATATACGCTTCACCGAGAGTCTTCAGCAGTATAAACTTTATCTTTCCCACTTCCATCTTCTTGTCATTTTTGGTATATTCCAGAATTTTTTTCGGGTTGAACTCATCATTCAAAGGCAAACGGAATGCAGCCAGCACATTCTCCACCCTCGCAACCTCCTCCGAACGGATTTCGCCTTTTTCCATACCGATGTGCAATGCCCCGAGCATCCCGAGCGCAACACATGCCCCGTGTGACAATTTAAACTTTTTATATTTCTCAATGGCATGACCGAACGTATGCCCGAAGTTCAGGATTTTGCGAAGTCCCTCTTCCATCGGATCGGCTTCCACAACCTCTTTTTTTATCCCGGCACTTTCGTAAACCAGTTTCATCATAATTTCATGATCCAAACTCAGAATCTCTTTCGTATGCGCTTCGATAAATTCCAGATAGGACAGATCCCGAATCAATGCATGTTTGATCACTTCGCCCATGCCGGAGGAAAATTCTCTCCGGTTCAGGGTATGCAAAGTCGAAATATTGATATACACCAATGACGGCATATAAAATGCACCGACCATATTTTTATAAGAGTCAAAATCCACACCGGTCTTGCCGCCGATGCTGGAATCCACCTGTGAGAGAAGCGTGGTCGGAATCTGAACAAATCGTATCCCCCGAAGAAATGTGGCGGCGATAAAACCGGTCACATCTCCCACAACCCCGCCGCCCAGAGCGATCAGAATATCCTTTCGTTCAAATTGTTCCGTAACCAGTTTTTCATAAGCGAATCGCACCGTGTCGAGAGTCTTGTTCTCCTCTCCCTCATGAAATTCAAACACCACAACCTTTTGTGAAATTCTTTCCAGTTCGGATTTCACTTCTTTCAGATAAAGCTTGGAAACATTGTTATCCGTCACAATGCATACCTTTCGCGAGTCCAGATCCAGCACCCGCATCTCATGGATAAGTCCGGAAAAATCCTCTTCCAATACAATATCGTAGGCAAACTTCCGATTGAACGTAACCGCGAGTCTTTTTGACATACTCCCCCTCTTTTCCTATGAAAAAACATCCACTTTGACGGACAATCGTCCTTTTCGCGTCAAATGCTCATCTCCCAGCAGACGAAATCTTCCGAGTCCGCGCACCGAAACCAGATCATCGTCTTTCAGCAAATACGAATGATTGGTTGTCATTTTCGCATTGACAAATACTTTTTCACCGATAACACAGTCACTGACCGCTTTTCTGGACAGATGATACACCGCGGCAATTGCCACATCCAGCCTTCGGGATGCCATATTGACAGACATCGGCTTTATTTCCCGTATCGATTTTAACTCGTCCATGCTCCCGGAGCATACCCGAACTTTGGTATTCCTTACTTTTGTCAATTCCGAAAGAATCACCGGCTCCACCTGTTTCAGCGCAATGATATGCGCCTCATGCTCTTTTGCCAGAATATCCCCCAACATATGACGTTCGATCCCGAGGTTCATCAATGCCCCCAGATAGTCCCGGTGCGTGAGGCTCTCGGCATACTTCGGATTGCACGCTTCAATGCAAAGACAGCACAGGCAATCATAGGAAAACTCCTCTGAACGTGAAACAAAGCAGACTATCTTTCTTTCCGCATCCGGATAACCTCCGAACAAATCCCATCGGATCTCTTCAAAGGAGCGGGAAATCGACATAAAAGTAGTCTGCTCATATAGGTTTAAAAATTGGCTATGAACCGGTGTATTCTTCCTGCGAGCAGAATCCGCCAGATCATGCAGTCGATTTATCAATAAATGTGCTTCTTTGTCCTTTTGCATATCAAATCCGCAAATTCAGTCCGGAAATATCATTGGAAATGGAATTGAACAAATCCTGAAACTGTCCCGAAAGCTCAACCTGCGACGGAGTTGCAATAAACACATAGTTGGATATCTTTTGCATACTTCCCTGGATACTGTAAGTTGCGCCGGAAATAAAATCCACAATTCTTTGAGACAATTCCGTATGCACCCCTTCCAGATTCAAAACCACCGCTTTTCCGTCCAATAACAGTGCCGCAATCTCCTCCACATCCTTGAATGCGGTAGGCCGGATCATGCTCACTTCCAAACGATTCTTGCTATGTACAATACTGGTTCTTTGCGCCGTACCTCTGGTTCGTACACCGGTTTCGACATCCTCGTCAAGCGTCTCCGATTCGGTTTTGCGTCCGAAGAATCCGCTCTTTTTCACAGGCTTCTCCTCTT
>JBHAEV010000053.1:0-3686 GCA_041855735.1 Lachnospiraceae bacterium | reverse complement strand
GTCGGTCCGTCGGGAAGCGGAAAAACCACGATCACCAGCCTGATTTCCCGCTTTTGGGACATCAATACGGGACAGATCCGCATCGGAGGCACGGATGTCAGGGAGCTTTCTCCGGACACTCTGACAAGCAGTATTGCGGTGGTATTTCAGGATGTCTATCTTCTGAACGACACGATCGCAAATAATATTCGCATCGGAAAACCGTTCGCTTCCATGCAGGAAGTGGAGCGGGCGGCAAGGGCGGCTCATTGCCATGATTTCATATCCGCACTGCAAGACGGCTATGACACCGTCGTCGGGGAGGGAGGAAGTACTCTGTCGGGCGGGGAGAAACAGCGGATTTCGATTGCGAGAGCGCTGATCAAAGACGCTCCGATTGTCCTTCTGGATGAGAGTACCTCCAGTCTGGATGCGGACAATGAGCGAGAGATCAACAAAGCTCTGGATACCTTGATGGAGGGGAAAACCGTTGTCGTAATTGCGCATCGGCTGAATACGATTGTAAATGCCGATCAGATTCTCGTTTTGGAAAAGGGGCAAATCAGGGAACGGGGAACGCATAGGGAATTGCTTTCCCAAAACGGCTGGTATTCCCATGTCATTGCACAGCAGGAACGGGCAAAGGATTGGACGGTTTGATTTTTTGGAAAAAATGCGCTATCATAACATTAAAATTTCTGTGAGAGGATGCTCTGTGATCAAAGAGGGATGGAGCATGGACTTATATCACAAAGAAAGAGGTTTTGGTGGTTGTATGATTCGGAGAATGTTTCAAAGAAAAAGATGGGTGGCGGCCGCGGCTGCTTTTGCAATGTGTTTGACAGCCTGTGCGGGCCGAAATGCGGAATCTTCGAACACATCGTTTTTGATGTCCAATCTGGCGGATTCCCAAAGCAAGGAGGAGGCACGGGCGGCCTTAAGCAATGTACTTCCGAAAGAGAATGCGGAACGGTTTTTGGAGTTTGTAACGGATTACAATGAAACCATAGAGAATACCGGTCTGACAGGCGGGTTTGAAAAAGAGATACCGGAGTATGATATCGCCGCCATCAATGCGCTCTGGGTGCAAAAAAAGGGAGATGCGATCGGAACCAATTGCCGAATCAATACCTTTGCATTATTGAAGGATACGCTGCATATTCCGCAGAAAAAAGGGGATGACACATTGTTGTTTTTCGACAATGACGCCATTGACTCAGCCGGACTGTTTACCGAGGAAGAAAAAGTGCGGTTTCGGTATCTGTTTTCCAGAGTGGAGACCGAATCAACGACGGATACACAGGTACATGCAAAGAAGATGCAGGAATATCTGTCACAGTTTGAATTCAGTGATAAAGCGAAAATGGTATCCGTCATCATCCATGATAATCTGGAAGGAGAACACCTCTTTATCGGCCATGTCGGTGTTCTGGTTGAGGCCGGGGACGGCTGGATGTTTCTGGAAAAGATTTCGTTTGAAGAACCGTATCAGGCGTGGAAATTTCCGGATGAAGAGGACTGTTATCGGTACCTTTTGAAAAAATTCGAAGACTATTCCTCCGAAACGACGGCGAAGCCGTTTATCATGGTGAATGATGCGTTTTATTCCGGAGTGTGAAAACTCCGTACATCGAGGGAGGACAGAGTATTGCTCTACGGGGGAATCCTGTTGTATACAGAAGAATGCAAAAAAGCCTTTTCCGGAAATAAATGCGGAGAAGGCTTTTATGTTCTTATTGCTCGCTTTGAATACCGATTTTTCGTTTTTCCTCCGCGGAAAGCGTTCGATTTCCGATCAATTTTTCCGCCATTTGATGTACTTCCTCGGAGTTCAGGATTTCGTAGACAAAACCGGTGTCCATGGAAGTGACATTGGCACTGCTGCTGTCCTTGCTGTAGGAGTTGTCATAGGTGGAATGGTCGATGATTACCTTGTTTCCCGCGGAATTGATATAGCCTTTCGCACTGTGAAAATTCAGAGTGAAATTAAAACGCATCAACAGATTGCCGGTTGTAAAATCAAGGAGATACGCTTTCTGTGCTTTTTCGATATTTCGAATGATGAGCACCCGATTGGTTGCGGCATTGTATTCGATCATATCCTTAAATCCGACGGGAGTGTCCGAAAGATCCGAATCCAGGTCAAAGTAGGTTACACCGTCGGTTTCGTTCCATGTGTAGCCGGAATTATTGTAGATACCGATGGCTTTCAGACCCTGCTCTCCTTTTTCGACATGCATGACCGAACCGGTAAGTCTTGCGATTTCTTTGTGGTTCTCCAGGTCGTAGAGGATGGACCCGACAGGAACCATCTCCACCACCAGATACTTCCCGTCGGTGCTTGGGCGAAGTTTCAGACCGCTTTCTTTGAGAGTATCATCAATCATATCCACTTTCATGGTTTCCAAATCCAGTATTCTCAGACCGTCTCTCCGGTTGATCATGTACATGTACCGGCTGTCGTGGGAAAATGCAATGGATTCGAATCGGGTGCCGGTATTGATGACCTGTTGTTCTTGTTTTGCGATATTGTAGAGGAATACGCCCCTTTTCGTTTCATCGGCATCCGGAATGGCGAGATATTTTCCGTCATTGGAAAGGATGAAATCATACTCCGTAATGAAATAGCGTGTCGTCAATGTCTGAAAATTGGACTTTCCGAACACATCCAGCGGAATGCGGTGCAACAGTTGAAGATTGTCGTCGTAAATCAGGCACCGATTGTTTAAGGCGACGGCGAATTTGGTTCGATCGGGCGATGCGCCGATCAGCTGCCCCAAATATGCTTTTTCGATGCTGTCGGATTTGAAGATCATAATGTGAATATTCTGGTTTTCGCGAAGATTGTAAAGCAGAGTGCTTCCGTTGTCGATAAAATTCAGGTCGGTCGGAACCAGATTCTCCGGCATATTTCCGCTTTTTATGATGCCTCCGTCTTTCCATATTTCAAAATAGCCGTAGCTGTCCACACCGAAAGCCGTGTTGCTGCCGGCACTGTATGCAAATTTATCCATACTCCGGGAAAAGGAGAGGGATTTTTGCAACTCTCCGGTTTCAACATGATAGACATCGATCCGGTTGCCGTTGCCGACATTGACGGTGGTATTATCGCTTCCGAATCGCAGAGAACTTCCGAAATACAAATCGGTTTCCACGCTATAAAGGATCCGGTTTTCACTGGTGCGATAACAGATCAGTTTGTTGAAAAACAGGATGAAAATATCCTCCGTGTTCGGGATATATTGGACGGACTTCACATTGTTTAAGGAAAAATCGACATCGGAAAACGATTGAAAGATATCTTTCGTGATATCCTTCTCCATTTCACCGGTTTGCATATCCCAAAGCAGGACGGCAGTTCCGCTGTTGGTGATGAGTTTGTCGGCATCGGGAGAGAATACGGCATTGATCAAATTGGTATCGTTTACGGTTAAGCGGTTGAGGATTTCCCGACTGTTGACATCCGCAATGAAAAATTCATAACCCTCATTCGACAGACTCATGTGCAGAATTTTGCTTTGATCCTGAGAGAACATGGCTCCCATGGGGGTTCCTTCAAAGGGGAATTCGTGCAATACTTCACCGCTGCCGACATCGTGTACAAGAAGTCTGGAGTCAAATGCGGAGGAGAGCAGGTAGCGATTGTCATCGGACAGACTGACATTCTTTACAATCTGACTGTGCCCGTCAAACGTACGGATCAGCTG
>JBHAEV010000052.1:0-5529 GCA_041855735.1 Lachnospiraceae bacterium | reverse complement strand
TTTTTCGGAGATAAAGGAAAAATATCCGAATCAGCTGCTGATGGCGGACTGTTCCACCGTGGAAGAAGCTCTGCATGCGGATGAACTCGGTTTTGACTTCATCGGCACAACGATGGTGGGGTATACTCCACAGTCCAGGCATCTTCGCATTGAAGCCAATGACTTTGAAATTTTAAGAGAGATCGTGGCGAAAGCGAAACATCGCGTGATTGCCGAGGGAAATATCGATACACCAAAGAAATGCAAGAGAGTGATCGAACTCGGTGCATTCAGTGTAGTGGTCGGTTCCATCATTACCAGACCGCAGTTGATTACCAAGGCTTTTGCGGAGGCACTGCGGTAAAAAGAGGAAATCATTCGAAGAAACGAATGGGAAGATGTGTAAACTGTTTCACACAACTTTGACAATGTGAAAAAAATTTAAGGTTTTGATAGTAAAATTGCATATTCCAGTAATGGGGATTAAGTAAAACATAAAAAAATTCTACTAATTCAGAAGAAATTTGCAAGGATTTTTAAGTAAAAATATATTAATATAAGCATAGCAAATAAAAAGAAATTTAAAAAATTTCACAAAAATAAGGAGGCTTTTCTTATGAAAAAAATTTTAACATTGGGTGCTTCGCTTTCCATGCTTGCATTGCTCACGGCATGTGCAGGAACGGCATCCACACCGACGACAACGGCAGGTTCCACAACGGCGGAGACGACAACGGCACAGTCCAAGGCGGAAGAGACCACGGCAGCCAAGGCTGACAAAACTTCGATTACCCTCTGGACATATCCGGTAGGCAAATGGGGCGATGCGGCGACCGTAGATTCACTGATCAAGAGTTTCAACGAGAAACATCCGGAAATCTCCGTAACCGTGGAGTATCTCGATTATCAGAACGGCGATGATCAGATCAATACGGCAATCGAGGGCGGTCAGGCACCGGATCTCGTTTTGGAGGGACCGGAGCGACTTGTGGCAAACTGGGGAGCCAAGGGATATATGGTTGACCTTACCGATCTTTTCGAAACGGAAGCGGGAAAGGAAATTTATCCGAACGTTGCTGCGGCATGCAAGTCCTCGGACGGCAAATACTATGAGTATCCGATGGTAATGGTTGCGCACAGCATGGCAATCAACAAGACGATGTTCGAGAAGGCGGATGCCCTTCAATATCTGGATCTGGAAACCAACACATGGACAACCGAAAACTTCTTAAAGGCGGTTCAGGCGGTACATGACTCCGGTCAGACCAATGTCGGTGCGATTTACTGCTCGGGTCAGGGCGGTGACCAGGGTACAAGAGCCATTGTAAACAATATGTATTCCGGCAAGTATACCAACCCGGAGCACACACAGTATGTTCTGGATTCCGAAGAAAATATCAAGGCTCTGGAAACGCTCAAGAATCAGGCAGGTATCAATTTTGACCCGTCCATCGCAGGCGGCGATGAGATTACATTATTCCGTAACGGTACATTGGCGATGGCATTCTGCTGGAATGCGGCACAACAGACCAATGCGGACAATGGTGAGGCAGGAAAGACCAATACCGGTGATGAGATCATCCCGATGCTCTTCCCGACCGATGACGGCAAGGTTGAACTTTGCGGCGGTATCTGGGGATTCGGTATCTTCGACAATGGCGATGAGAACAAGATTGCGGCAGCAAAGACCTTCATCGATTTCATGGCAAATGATCCGGAGCAGGTTAAGGCGAGCGTTCTTGCGGCAAGCTTCTTCCCGGTACGTCCGTCCGTAACCGGTGTGTACGAAGGCACGGATAAGGCGGAAATTATGGGATTGTTCGAGAAGAACTTTATTCCGTCCATGGGCGATTACTATCAGGTAGTTCCGGGCTGGGCAACGGCTCGTACAGAGTGGTGGAATATGCTTCAAAGAATCGGTGCCGGCGGAGATGTAAAAACGGAAGTTGCTACATTTGTAACGAATGCAAATGCCGGTGCAGCACAGTAAAGCGGATTCAGGGGACGAGTTTCGAAAAGTTGCAGAAAAATTGGTTTGCCGGGATTTATATTTCGGGAATTATTAAAACAACATTTTCAGATATGAATCGACTGAGTGGGGGACTCATCTAAGGCAAACTGTTCCATGTGCAAACCGTTTATAATCATGACTATAAATGGTTTGCACATTTTTAATGTAAAAAATGTTCGGTTTCCATTCCTAAACGGATGAAAAATCGTGCTTTTATGAATGGGAACAAACAGGAAACAAGGAGGGGAATATGACAGGTAAATATGCAGTTACAGAAAGAAGCAGAGCACTGGTTATCAGGGAGACGATTTCGGCATACGGTTTTTTGCTGCCGAGTCTGGTGTTCTTCGTGGGATTCGTGATTTTTCCGATGGCGCTTTGCATTTATACAAGTTTGTTCGATTCCACCATGGGAAAGGACAGCACCGATGTATTTTTGGGCTTGGGGAATTACATTGCTCTGTGGAAGGACGGAATTTTCTTAAGGGCATTGTCCAATACATTTCTGATCGTGGTCGTTTCCGTACCGATTGTGTGTATTTTTTCACTGTGGGTGGGATCCTTGATTTACGATATCACGGGTCCGGTGTTATCCATCTTTCGTGTGATTTTTTATCTGCCGGTGGTGACCGGTTCGGTTGCGGTAACCGTGGTTTGGAAGTGGATGTTTAACAATTACTACGGCGTATTCAATTATGTCGGCAAGGGACTCGGACTGATCGAAAACAATATCAACTGGCTGGGAGATGAAAAATATGCCATCTGGTGTATCATCTTGATTTTGCTGACAACATCCGTAGGACAGCCGATTGTACTCTACGTATCGGCGCTCGGAAATGTGGATCACTCTTTGGTGGAAGCCGCCAGAGTGGACGGTGCGACCGATCTGCAGCTGTTCTGGAGTATCAAATGGCCGCAGATTATGCCGACGACATTGTATATCCTGGTGATTACGACCATCAACAGCTTCCAGTGTTTCGCCCTGATTCAGCTTTTGACATCCGGCGGTCCGAATCACTCGACCGACACGGTAATGTATCAGATTTACTACACGGCATTTAAGCTGTACCGATACGGATATGCCAATGCAATGGGTGTGGTTCTGGCAATCTTTATTGCGCTTTTGTCCGCGGCTCAATTTAAACTTGCGAAGGAGAAATAGGGATATGGTAAAGAAAAAGAAAAAATTCGACGTATATCGTTTCGTTTCCATGACGGTACTGGTAATTCTGGCATTCCTGTTTACCTTTCCGCTCTACTGGATTTTGACCGGCGCTTTTAAAACACCGCAGTCCATCAACGCACCGATTCCGGATTGGATTCCGAAAGAGCTGGTGCTGGACAATTTCAAAAAGCTGTTCAGCCGTCAAATGGCGCCGCTCTTTGAGATTGCGCTTCCGTTCATTCGCGATGCCGAAGGCAAGCAGATTCCGTTGATTTCGGGTCCGGTGATGCCGGCGGCGGCAAGATGGCTGGTCAACACCATCTTCATGTCGGTGATGGCAATGATTCTGACCTGTATTACGGCGGCAATGGCAGGTTATGCACTTGCAAAGAAGAGATTCAAAGGCAGGACTTTGCTGTTCACCTTGATTGTCTGCGCGATGGCGCTTCCGAAGCAGGTTATTTTGATACCGCTTCTGCGGGAGATGGCTGCACTCAAACTTTACAATACCATTTGGGCGGTAATCCTGCCGACCGTAGGCTGGCCGTTCGGTGTGTTCCTGATGAAGCAGTTCTCGGAGGGAATTCCGGGAGAAATGCTGGAAGCGGCAAGAATTGACGGTGCCAGTGAAGTCAAGACCTTTACGCAGATCGTACTTCCGATGATTTCACCAGGTATCGGCGCTTTGGCAATCTTTACGTTTATCAACAGCTGGAACGATTATTTTATGCAGCTGATTATGCTCAGCAGTACCGAGAACCTGACGATTTCACTGGGTATTGCAAAATTGCAGGCGGAGAACTCCACGGACTTCGGTTTGATCATGGCAGGCGCGACACTTGCGGCGGTACCGATTCTGATCGTATTTCTTGCACTGCAGAAGTATTTCACCAAGGGCATCACCATGGGTGCGGTGAAGGGTTGATATTATGATTTAACATTGCTGTTTCGGGGTTTCAAAAACGCCGAAACAGATGTGTTTTCTGGAGATGGAACAAAAGGAGAAGAAAGAGTATATGAGAAATCTGGAAAAGTATAAGGGAATTATTCCCGCATTTTATGCCTGCTATGATGACGAGGGAAATGTCAGCAGTGAAAGAGTAAAAAAACTGACCGAGTATTTTGTAAAATACGGTGTGAAGGGTGTTTATGTGAACGGTTCTTCCGGCGAATGCATTTATCAATCGGTGGAAGACAAGAAACGGATATTGGAAAGCGTTATGGAAGCGGCGGCGGGCAGACTGACCGTCATCGCCCATGTTGCCTGCAACAATACCGAGGACAGCAGGGAGCTGGCGGCTCATGCACAAAGCCTCGGGGTGGATGCGATTGCCGCAATCCCTCCGATTTATTTCAAACTTCCGGAGCATGCGATTGCGCAGTATTGGAATGATATTTCCGATGCGGCGCCGGATACGGACTTTGTGATTTACAACATTCCGCAGCTTGCCGGTGTGACCTTGACACAATCTCTCTTTGCAAAGATGCGGGAGAATCCGCGTGTCATCGGCGTGAAAAACTCTTCCATGCCGGTACAGGACATTCAGATGTTTAAGCAAAGTGCCGGAGAGGATTATGTCATCTTCAACGGTCCGGACGAACAGTTCATCAGCGGACGCGTAATCGGTGCGGAGGGCGGAATCGGCGGAACCTACGGCGTATATCCGGATCTGTTTTTAAAGCTGGATGAGTTTGTGAAAGCCGGCAGGATGGATGCGGCACTCCGCTTGCAAAATGCGGTCAACGCAATCATTTACAAGATGGTATCCGGTCACGGAAATCTCTATGCGATGATCAAGGAAATTCTTCGCATCAATGAGAATCTGGATATCGGAAGTGTGAGAAAACCGTTTGCGGCACTTTGCGAGAGCGATCTTGCGATCGCCAAAGAAGCGGCGCGGATGATCGAGGAAGCCAGAGAGCTTGCGAAAACTCTGTAAAAGCAAGGAAGAAAAATGGAATGGATGGCGGGCATTGGAACATGCCCGTGCAAAGGGGCTGTCGGAAATCTTGATTGCCGACTCCTCAATATAATTTACCGGTAAATTTCAGGGGCAGGTGTGACTCGCATGAGTCATGCCTGCCCCTGTTCGGGACCATCCGTGTCCCGTGATTTTTATGGAATCATACGGATACGATTCTATTTCCGCTTCCGGGTGTTCACACCGATTTCCGTTTTTTTCATTGCGGCAGAGTTTATCTTGTCAAAAAGAGTGTATTTGGGGTAAAATGCTTAGTAAACAGGTATGAGGATATTCATAAAATTCAGAGAGCATGGGCACGGAGAAAACATGGCATTTGACGGAATTGTAATCGCAAATTTGGTATATGAACTCAAACAAAGGCTGGCAGGAGGCCGAATCGGAAAGATTGC
>JBHAEV010000051.1:0-6435 GCA_041855735.1 Lachnospiraceae bacterium | reverse complement strand
TATAGAAATGAAATTAGGTATCGTCGGATTGCCGAATGTCGGCAAGAGTACATTGTTTAACTCATTAACCAAGGCGGGAGCTACCGCCGCGAATTTCCCCTTCTGCACCATTGACCCCAATGTCGGTGTGGTTGCAGTTCCGGATTTTCGACTGAAAGCATTGGGTGATCTGTATCATTCCAAAAAGGTAACACCTGCGGTCATTGATTTTGTGGACATCGCCGGTCTGGTAAAGGGCGCCAGTCAGGGAGAAGGACTCGGAAACCAGTTCCTTTCCAATATTCGGGAATGCGATGCCATCGTTCATGTGGTTCGCTGTTTTGAAGATGTGAATGTGATTCACGTGGACGGAAATATTAATCCGATTCGCGATATCGAAACCATCAATTTGGAATTGATTTTCTCCGACATCGAGATTTTGGATCGAAGAATCGCCAAAACCGCAAAGTCCGCCAACAATGACAAAGCTTTGAAAAAAGAGCTGGAGATTTTGAAAGAGCTCAAGGAAGTCTTGGAAACGGGCAAAATGGCAAGCACCTACCAAACGGAGGATGAGGAAGTTGCCGCCTTTATTAAGTCCATCGGTCTGATCACCTCCAAGCCGGTTATCTTTGCAGCAAATGTGGCGGAGGATGATTTGGCAGACGACGGTAACAGCAATGAAAACGTGGCAAAGGTCCGTGAATTTGCGAAAGAATTTGATGCAAAGGTATTCGTGGTGTCCGCTCAAATCGAAGAAGAGATATCTCAGCTGGACGATGACGAAAAAGCGGAATATCTGGATGCATTGGGTGTGAAGGAAAGCGGCCTTGACAAGCTGATTGCGGCAAGCTATGATCTGCTCGGTCTGCTCTCCTTCCTCACTTCCGGGGAGGACGAAACCAGAGCCTGGACGATCAAAAAAGGCACCAAAGCACCGCAGGCTGCCGGAAAGATTCACTCGGATTTTGAGCGTGGGTTTATCAAGGCGGAGGTCATAAATTACCAGGATTTGCTCGATTGCAAGTCCACTGCCGCAGCCAAGGAAAAGGGGCTGATGCGGCTGGAGGGCAAAGAATATGTGGTACAGGACGGGGATGTGATCTTGTTCCGCTTCAATGTGTAATTCGAGCAGGCTCCTTCATCCGTGGCATTACACTTATCATACTTCCCGGGAGGAAAACATCGTGATAGGAGTTTATTTAAGCGGTACCGGAAATACAAAGCACTGTGTTGAAAAAAACAATCGAAGAGAACAGGCAAATCATAAAAAATGCGGATATGCGGATCACGCAAGCCGCAGAACAAATACAGCGGGGAAGCTATCCACGGGAGGGTCTGTCGCTCCCGGCTCATATCAAGGATATGCAGAAACCGATCCTCAAACGCAGGATTCCCATTTGCCGTAAACGACCAAAACAGGAAGTAGAAGCCAAAAACCGATACTTCCTGTTTTTGCATGAAAACCATCCATTTTTCGTGGCTTTTTCGCGGATAACAAATGCATTACCACTCCAGCACAGTCATACATTCCGGTTTTTTATGCATATGTGCAACCATAGTTTTTCCGAGGCCGTACACTCCGCCGATTCCGTTCAAATCCCGCCGATTCCCTGCTTCATCTCTCAAGAATACAATCGCATATTCTCGTTTCCCTACGGAAATGGACAAGCCGACTGCATCTTCGACGCAAAGAGGATGATTGTAGCTGAAATTGTATACCTCTTTCAAAGAGATCTCAACTCGTTCATTCATAAATATTTCATCATCGAAACGAGAGGATTTCCCAACTCTTCGTTCTGAATCATTTTCTTCTCCCGGATCGGAATTGTTTACAACACCCTCATTCCGGTTTGTTTTCACAAGAACTGTCGTCAATGCCGATGACCGTCCCGCATCGACTGTTGCGGCTTCTCTTTCGGAAAGTTGATTATAATGAGCGGAAATCAAGGATTTGGAAAGCTCAATATTCGCCATTTGATGATTGCAGAAGGCTTGCATCACAAATTCGCAGTCCGCTCCTTTCCCGCGCAAGCCTTTTTCGTCTTTCATTAACTGTATTTTTTCAGCAAAATGAAAATTTGTCGTTAAATTCAAAGAATTTTTCTCAGTATTCCCCAGAACTTCATCATGAATCACATAAATATCATCGGGCAAAATCAAAATCCTTCTTCTGAGCAGCTTTCCCTGATAAATGTAGCCGCAATGATATCCCTCCATCAGAATCAATTTCTCTTTTTGTCTGACAAACAGTGGCATTGACGGATATAGGCTGTCATACTCCCATGAATCCTTGCACAACGTATACTCGGCATTCCCAAGAAGCGGTACATTGTGCGAAACGGAGTGCTTCAGCAATCTTCGTTTTGATGTATCCCTGTAGGTAAATCTTCCGCTGTCACAAAGGATTTTTTCTCCGGCAATCCACAGTTCCAGGTGCAGCTTGTCCAAATGACCGTGACCTCCTCCCAGCGGTGCATTTCTGAAGTACAACAAGCTTGCATCCTCGTCAAAAGACGACCTCCAGCCGCAGTCTCCGCTCTCCTCGGAAACCCAGAGTCCGGCTCTCGGTTTCTTTTTCGGAATTTTCTCAAACTCCGCAATCCCCCTGCTTTGATACAGCCATGCTCCCTCAAAATCCAGTTGGCGATATGCAATGCTCCCGAGCACGGGATCCCGGAATTCCAGCGCAGCCTGAGTCACCAGATCGCGGATATCCGTATCGTCCGAATCTCCGATCTGGATTTGATGCAACTTCGGATCGGATCTTCTTATACCGGCATATGCCATTTTTCGAATCTGTTCTCTCTCTTTTCGGGTGAATACAACTTCCTTGTACAGCGTTGCCACACGAAGTACCTCCAAATATGCCGCCAATACCTCATGGTGATACATGGGCGATGACTCCCACTGCATCCCGTCCTCATGAACCTGTGTCTGCAAGGTCAATTTCAGCATCTGCACCGCCCTCTGCTTCTCTTCTTTTTTCCCCAGCACCAAAGAAAGTACATACAGTCCCGTGTACTCCAGTACGCCCCAGTTGCTCTTTATCGAAAATCCGATCCGCGAATTTCGATAAAGATAATCCGCATGCAAATCCAATGCAAGGAAAAAGCGCTCTTTCAATGCATCCGTGATATGCGGACTTTCCGTAAAGAATGCCATTGCCCTCACCCAGTAATCACATCGAAGCCCCGCCTCTATGGTACGCCATGTCAAGGAGGGAGAATCCGCATCCAACGGATTCTCCCTTATCCAGCTTGTAATCTGGTCGGCAAATGCCTTGGCATACTTCTCATCCTTGCTCATGGCATATGCCTGCCCCAGACAGATCCAGAAACGATGCCGATTTAACTGAAATACAAATTCCTCGTCCTCATTCAAACAGTATTTCCAGTCGATTTCCCCTTCAAAATGCACCGGTTCAACGGTCTGCTCCATATCCCATGCCAAACGAAACAAAAATGTCCGCTCCGAAACTTCCTTTGCGGTGTTTTGCACGATTTCCAACGTTTCACCGCCATATTTCAAACAATGTTCTTTGATTTTTTCGACTTCCTCGGCACTGTACGCAAAATGTGCTCGGAAAGCCTTCCAAAGCGCATCCGTCTTTTTTGTATTCAAGTCCATCACTTTATATCTTTCATCGCAACCGAGTCCATATCGGTATAGGTAATATTTTCCCCGCACATGGACCAAATAAAACTGTAATTGCTTGTTCCGACACCGGAGTGAATCGACCAGCTCGGGGAAATGGCAGCCTGCTCGGAGCGAAGCACCAGATGCTTTGTTTCATCCGGCTTCCCCATCATATGAAATACTCTGGCATCCTCATCCATGTCGAAATAGACATAGGTTTCCATTCTTCGCTCATGGGTATGTGTCGGCATGGTGTTCCATGCACTTCCCTCCTGTAAAATTGTATATCCCATTTGCAGCTGACAACTCTCACATACATTCGGATGTATATACTGGTATATCTTTCTCTCATTCAATGTCTTTGAGGTGCCTGTTTCCATCGGTTGAATCCGATCGATGCTGATTTTTACATTCGGAAAGCTATGATGAGCCGGAACACTTGCAATATAGAATTTCGCCGGATTTCCGGCGTCCTCGGAAGCGAACAATACCTGCTTTGCGCCCTTGCCGATGTAGAATCCGTCCTGTTTTTTCATCGGCTCTTTCACATTGTCAATCGTCAAAAATCCGGGACCGCCGATGTTGATGACTCCAAGCTCTCTTCTTTCCAGAAAATATTCCACACCCAAGTCCTTGTTTAAAATCACCTCCAACGGCTCATTTGCAGGCATGATGCCGCCAAATATCATTCTGTCATTATGGGTATAGATCAGCCGAATATCACCCGGAGCGAAAATCTCCTCTACAAGAAATTCTTTTCTGAGTTGCTCCGTACTGTAATGACGAATATCCTCAGGACTGTGCGTGTACCTTATGTTCAGTTTGGTTTGCATTTTCATCTTCTCCTTTAACAAATTTTCCATTTTTTTCACAAATTTTGCACCATCACCAATACGAATCCCAATCCTTTGTGATGCGCGTCAACGCCTCCATATAAAAATAATCTCCCCAGATCACACATTCGTCGACTCCCATATTCGGGCATGTATTCGTTTCCGTGCTCTTGCAATACGTTCCGTGCAGAAGCAGACCGTTTGACTTTGTCCGGGATGTCACCATGCAGTGTTTTCGCAATGCCTCCAGCAGTCGAGCTGCCGTTTCACGATAAAACTCCGCTTTTTCATGCTCCACATGCTTTGCCATCTCCAGCATTCCGCAAACCGCGATCGCCGAGCTTGAGGAATCTCTCGGCTGGATGCTTCCCGTATCAAAGTCAAAATCCCAATACGGTACCAAATCGTCCGGCAGGTGCTGCAAAAAAAACAGTGTCAGTTTCTCAAAGATCTCCAAATAATGCGGGTCCCGCAGTTTTGCATAGCTGAGTGCCGATCCGTATATCCCCCACGCCTGTCCCCGGCTCCACGCCGATTCGTCACGATTTCCCTGATGCGTCGCACCTTTTAAAGGCAGGCCGGTATCCGGATCAAAATAATAGGTATGATATGTGGAATCATCCTTACGAATAACATGATTCATGGCGGTATTGACATGCCGTTTTCCATATTCCTCGTATTTCCTGTCCCCGCTCAATTCGGTCGCACGATAGAGCAGAGGCACATTCAGCAGACAGTCAATGATCAAACGATAATTATCTCTCGCATTCAGCTCCCCCCATGCCTGAATAAACTCGCCCTTTTCCCGAAAGCGCTGAATCAAATGATCCGCCGCGGCAATGACCGCATTTTTTGCCATATCACTGTTCATCAGCTTGACCGCCGGCATACAGGACAGGGAATACAAAAATCCCATATCATGATGGTTGACATCCACCTTGTTTCTGATGCGCCGCCAAAAGGACTCCGTATGCTTTTGTGCCGCCTCCAAAAATGCAATGTCCTTTGTCGCTTCATATGCCAGCCACAGCTGCCCAGTCCAAAATCCCGATGTCCACCCGACATTTTCCGCTCTCGGATAAAATCCGTTTTCGCTGTGTGAGTGTTTAAAATGCTCCGAGAACTCTTTCAAATCCTCTTTCAGCAAAGCGATACAGTGCCTGAGCGCCTGATCCGCGCTTTTTTCATCCATTTTGGGATATGTCATCAAATGCTTCGTACTTTGCATAGCCTCCTCCTGTTTTCTGATCTAAAATATGCATTCATGTTTTTCATAGCGAAACAACAGTCTGCATATTGCCTCACTGTTCGCCTCCTTCGCTTTTTTCACCGAAAAACGAATCAGCCAGCAGTCCTCCTCCATTCCCTGGTGATTTCGAAAAATTTCCCGATGTATTTCGACCGGATCAAAAATCCCCCCGATTACCATTCTTCCCCTTGTGCCTGCCAAATGAATTTCCTGCACCCGTTTTGTGACATCGTTCTCCCGAATATCCGTCTCGACGATCTTTGGCTCGATCTGGGTTATGAAATTCTCCGTAAATTCACCGCCGTCTTTTGCGGTAAATGCATCGATCAGTTCAAACAAATCCGTTTTCACCGCTTTCAATTCTCTGGTCAATGTAAATCGCGGCATCTCTTCATATGCGTTAGCAAAACTGATTTTCACCCCGCCCCAGTCCGGTGAAATAAAGCTCCCTGCCGCATATTCTCTTCCGCATTTTTGCTCCCTTTTGTTTACAAGCGGTACATTGTGACCGAGAGAGCGGGTGCAAAGCCTTTGATACCGCCGCTCGCCGAAATAATCCCGGGTATATTCTCCGCAGCCCAGATCCGACAAATAGATTTCCCCCTCCGCCGTCATCAAAAAGCTTCCTACATCATTGTGATTATGCTCCTCCGCATTATGCCCGCCTTTGATCGCAACGCCCATATGCTTCTGCTTCCATATCGCCCATTCGGCGTCCCCATAAAAGATGAACTC
>JBHAEV010000050.1:0-3293 GCA_041855735.1 Lachnospiraceae bacterium | reverse complement strand
GGGATTGTATTTACTCTTTAAGTACATGGAATATGCCTTCTCCACAATGTTTCTTTCGTCCGGAAACTTCAATAAATGACTGATTTCATGAAATTTATAATAACCGGAATCTACAAAATATTCTTCTCTCTGTGGCTTGCTGTAGTAACTGTCCGCAATCATCAAGTACCAATGAACCGTCTTGTCGACCATATTGCCGCCCGCATTGAATGTATACTTGCTGCTGCCCAAATAATCGACAATCCGGGCTTTTACTCCCGACTCTTCTCTCACCTCTCTGAGAGCCGTTTCTTCATGACTTTCCCCCGGCTCCACCGTGCCTTTCGGCAAAACCCATCCTTCATACTTATTCTTGTAATTCTTGTATAATGTAAGTATTTTATTACGAAAAATGACTACACCTCCACAGCTGGTTGCTTCCTTCATCCGCACCTCCTGCTTCGTGTGAATAAGTATAAACGAAATTTTCTGCAATGTAAAGGGAGAAAAGTACAACCTCGGGGAAAAAGCCATCTTTCTCAAGCAAAAAAATGCCCGGTCCTCCTAATGGGAACCGGACAACTCCTTGCTTTTTTCCAGCAGTCTGCGCTTGAGGCCGGCGATGATGTGCTTTTTTGCCACTATGGCATCATCGCTTTTGAGTGCCTCCACTCCTTTCAGAGGATACTCCATGCCCATGCTTTCATACTTCACTTCGCCCATGGTGTGATACGGAAGCACATCCAAAGCCTTGATATTTCTGAGGTCCCCGAGAAAATACCCCAGAGCCTCCAGGTATTTGGGTTCATCGGTGTATCCCGGAACCACCACATGCCGCACCCAGACATCCTTGCCCCGCTCGCTCAAATACCTTGCAAATGCCAGAATATTGGTGTTTTTTTGCGAGGTCAGAATCTCGTGCTTCGCATTGTCGATCTGTTTCAAATCCAATAAAATCAAATCCGTAACTTCCAAAAGTTCATCAAATTTCTTCACCGTATTCGGATTGTTCGGATTGAATGTGATTCCGCAGGTATCCAGGCAGGTGTGAATCCCCCTCGCCTTCGCTTTTTTGAACAACTCCGTCACGAAATCCATCTGCAAAAGGGGCTCTCCGCCGGTGCAGGTCAGACCGCCGTCTTTGAGATAGGCTTTGTATTTGTCATACTCTTCCAGAATAGCGTCAGTAGACATGGGTTTCCCCATGCCTACCTCCCAAGTATCCGGATTATGACAATATAAACATCGCATCGGGCAACCCTGCAGGAACACGACAAATCGTACTCCCGGACCGTCTACGGTGCCAAAGGTTTCTATCGAGTGTATATTGCCCGTCAGCATTACATCTCCTCGTGGAATGTTCTGGAAATTACGTCGTCCTGCTGCTCCTTGGTCAACTTGTTAAAGTTTACCGCATAACCGGAAACACGAACGGTCAATTGCGGATATTTCTCCGGATGAGCCTGTGCGTCCAACAATGTATCCTTGGAGAATACATTGATATTCAAATGATGTCCGCCATTCTCGGAATAACCGTCCAACATACTTACCAAATTGTCTACCTGTGAATTCGTTGCCATCTTACCCTCCTTAATCTTGGTCCTTGTCCAAAGTCGGTACCGAACAAGAAGCCCCTTTGCAATTGTCTTTTGTGATTGTTATATCTGCACTATCCGTATGAACCGCTACATCCAGATGTCCGCTTCCTTCTTCCATGGACTCGTCCAAAAGTTTTACCAGCTCATCGATATCAATGCCCTTTTCCATGCGCCCTCCTACTTCTCCTCGGCAGCCGCTTCCGCCATGAGTGCATCGTAGTCCAGCTCTCCGGTAAACACCTTGTTGTCCTTGCCGAGCGCTCCCGGAATGATTGAAAATGTATTCGAAATACCGTCCTTTGCGGAATCAAATGGAAGCTTGGACACCGATGCCAGAGATGCGAGCGCGCCGTTTTTATCTCTTTGATGCATCGGATTGGCACCCGGTGCAAACGGCTCGCCGTATCTGCGTCCGTCCGGAGTATTTCCGGTCTTCTTTCCGTACACCACATTGGAAGTGATGGTCAGAATCGACATGGTCGGAATCGAATGGCGATATACATGATGTTTCTTGATCTTCTCCATGAATCCTTCCACAAGTTTTACCGCAATGGAATCCACCCGGTCATCATTGTTTCCGTACATCGGGAAGTCACCCTCAACCTCATAGTCCACCACAATGCCGCTCTCGTCACGAATCGCCTTTACCTTTGCATACTTGATTGCGGAAAGCGAATCCGCAACAACGGAAAGTCCCGCAATACCGGTTGCGAAGAATCGGGTCACATCACGGTCATGAAGCGCCATCTGCAACGACTCATAGGAATATTTGTCATGCATGTAGTGAATGACATTGAGTGTATTCACATACAGCTTTGCCAGCCACTCCTGCATATCTTCGAATTTGCTCATAACTTCATCAAAGTCCAGATACTCGCCCTCGCAAGGTCTGTACTTCGGTCCGACCTGCACCTTGCTCTTTTCGTCCACACCGCCGTTGATGGCATAGAGCAGACATTTTGCAAGATTTGCTCTCGCTCCGAAGAACTGCATCTCCTTGCCCACGGTCATGGAAGATACGCAGCAGGCAATCGCATAGTCGTCCCCATGTGCCGGACGCATGATCTCGTCATTCTCATACTGGATCGAAGAAGTCTGAATGCTCATCTTCGCACAATATCTCTTGAATCCGATCGGAAGTCTGCTCGACCAAAGCACGGTCAAATTCGGCTCCGGAGCGGTTCCGAGATTGGTCAATGTATGCAGATAGCGGAAAGAAGTCTTGGTAACCAGAGGTCTGCCGTCCAGACCGATGCCTGCCAGACTCTCCGTAACCCATGTCGGATCTCCGGAGAAGAGCTGATTGTACTCCGGTGTTCTTGCAAACTTCACCAGTCTGAGCTTCATCACGAAGTGGTCAATCATCTCCTGCGCTTCCTGCTCGGTAATCAATCCGTTTTGAATATCTCTTTCAATATAGATGTCGATGAATGTGGAAGTTCTTCCGAGACTCATCGCCGCACCGTTCTGCTGCTTGATCGCCGCAAGATATCCGAAATACATCCACTGAATCGCCTCTTTGGCATTGGCTGCCGGCTTTGAGATGTCGAAACCGTAAATATTTCCCAGCTCCTTCAACTCGCCGAGGGCACGGATCTGCTCGGACAATTCCTCACGCAGACGAATATTGTCACCGGTCATACGCACCAGGGAAGTATCCAGCTGATGTTTCTTGTCCTTGATCAAAAAGTCCACTCCGTAAAGCGCCACTCTGCG
>JBHAEV010000049.1:0-8304 GCA_041855735.1 Lachnospiraceae bacterium | reverse complement strand
TTCCAGTGAAAGCTACGGCGTCGGCTTCAAGAAAGGGAACACACAGCTGAGAGATAAGATCGACAAAGTTCTGCTTGAAATGGCGAAAGACGGCACGCTAAAAACCATTTCCGAAAAATGGTTCACAACGGATGTGACGATTGTCGGCAAGTAAATATGGGGATATCGGAATGTTGGAAGTCGTGAATCAATTGCTCGGGGGGATGGGAGTAAGTATACAGATATTTGTTGTGACTCTGGCATGTTCTTTGCCGCTGGGTCTGCTTGTTGCTCTCGGCAGAATGAGTAAAAACAAAGTGATTTCGTCGATCGTAAAAGTGTACATTTCCATTATGCGCGGCACGCCGCTGATGCTTCAGCTCATGGTGGTATATTTCGGGCCCTATTATATTTTCGGAATCCAATCCTCTTCCCGACTTTTGGCGGCGATGATCGGATTTGTCATCAATTACGCGGCATATTTTGCGGAAATCTATCGAAGCGGAATTCAGTCCATGCCGAAAGGGCAGTATGAGGCGGCGAAGGTTCTGGGATATTCCAAGTCGGAAACATTCTTCGTGATTATTTTACCTCAAGTCATCAAACGGATTCTTCCGTCTGTTACCAATGAGGTGATTACATTGGTAAAGGATACTTCACTGGCATTTACGATTTCGGTTGCGGAAATGTTTTCCAGAGCGAAGGCATTGGCAAGCGCACAGGCGAGTATGATCCCTTTTGTGGTTGCCGCATGCTTTTATTATATTTTTAATTTTATTGTGGCATACATTATGGAAAGACTGGAAAAGAAGATGGAGTATTACCGATAGGGGGTGGGGATCGATGTGTATCTTGGAAATGAACGGAGTGAAAAAGAGCTTCGGGAATGTGGAAGTTCTGAAAAATGTATCGCTGCAAGTCAAAGCGGGAGAGATCGTATCCATCATCGGTCCCTCCGGATCCGGAAAATCCACATTGCTTCGGTGCGCCACATTGCTTGAAAAAATGGATGACGGAAGTTTGTCTTACATGGGAGATGCGGCAGCAAAAAGCATCCATCAAATCAGCGTATATGAGTCGAAGGAAAAACTTCGGGAAATCGGAAAATGCTTCGGGCTGGTATTTCAAAATTTCAATCTGTTTCCCCATCTGACGGTGATGCAAAACATCATCGACGCTCCGATTCGGGTTCAAAAGCGAAACAGACGGGAAGTGGAAGAGGAGGCAATGAAGCTGTTGGAAAAGATGGGACTAACCGATAAAAAGGAGGTATACCCCTTTCAGCTGTCCGGCGGTCAATCGCAGCGGGTTGCAATTGCGAGAGCGCTCGCATTGAATCCGAAGATTTTATTTTTTGACGAGCCGACATCCGCACTTGATCCGGAGCTGACTTCCGAGGTGCTGAAGGTCATCAAATCTCTGTCGGATCTGAATATCGCAATGGTAATTGTGACACATGAAATGAGCTTTGCCGAGGAAATATCCGACCGCGTGATTTTTATGGCGGATGGCATGATCATCGAAGAGGGGACTCCGAGTGAGGTTTTTGCGTCGGATAATGAAAGAACCAAACTGTTCCTAGGAAAGTTCGATCATGAAAGGAGAAAATAATCGATACAAAACGCATAAAAATCATAGATGGAATCGATTTCAATTTATTACAAAAAGTTTATGAATTTATTGTAAACATTTTTTCAAATGGATATTTTTGCCTTGCATTTTATGAAGAACTGTGCTAGTATTACTTTTGTAGTTGAGAGTTTCTTGCGTTGATCTTTCACTACATATGTGCATGCATTATGCACTCCTATATCACTCTAACTGGGAAAAGGTAGCCGTACGGCTACCTTTTCTCATTCACTTGAATATATATGATGAAATTGTTATACTGTGGAAAACGGAAGAAAATACGGAAAAGAGGAATGCGATGTTGATGTTGAAGCAAGTCAGGATGATTGATCCTGCAACCAAGGTTGATGAGATTCGTGACATATTGATTTCGGACGGGAAAATCGTGAAATCGGGTGAGGATTTGGCGATGGATGCACCGCTGATTGCCAGGGCAAAAGGGGAAAAACTGCAGGTTTTGGATTGTACGGGAAAGATTGCGGCGCCCGGACTGATCGATGTGCATGTGCACCTGCGGGAACCGGGCTTTACCTATAAAGAAGATATTATGAGCGGAGCAAAAACGGCGGCAAGAGGAGGGATTACAACAGTGATTGCCATGGCAAATACGAATCCTCCGGTGGACAATGAGGAAACGGCATTGTTTGTATTGCATCAGGGAAGAAAGGCTCCGATTCGCATCCGGACATGTTCCACATTAACCGTGGGGATGAAGGGCGAAGAGCTGGTTTCGATGAAAAAGATGAAAGATGCCGGGGTGGCAGGTTTTACGGATGACGGCATGCCCGTGACGAATGCGGAGGTACTTCTGGAAGGGATGAAAACCGCGAGGAAGTTGAAACTGCCGCTTTCCTTTCATGAGGAAGATCCGAAGTATGTGAAAGAAAGCGGAGTGAACCACGGGAAGATATCAAAAGAAATGGGTCTGCACGGTGCGGAGGCCAGAGCGGAATATTCGATGGTGGAGAGGGATTGCAAAATGGCTAGAGAAACCGGCGCTACCGTCAGCATTCAGCACATCTCCGCAAAGGAGAGTGTGGAATTTGTAAGACGTGCCAAAAAAACGGGAGCAAGGGTATTTGCGGAGGCGGCTCCGCACCATTTTTCCCTCACGGAAGATGCCGTCTTGCAATACGGCACGCTTGCCAAGATGAATCCGCCGCTTCGTACCGAAGAGGACAGGATGGCAATCATTCAGGGTTTGAAAGACAATACGATTGAAATCATTGCAACCGACCATGCGCCGCATTCCGACGAGGAAAAGGCGAGAAGTTTTACGGAGGCGCCAAGCGGTATTTTGGGATTTGAAACCCTGCTTCCTTTGGGGCTTGTGAATTTGGTGGAGCCGGGACACTTGAGTATGATGCAATGGATTGGGAAGATGACCTATGAACCGGCAAAGCTGTATGCACTGGAAGGGGGAAACCTCAAAGACGATGCGGTGGCGGATATCGTCGTTTTTGATCCGAATGAGGAATGGATTTATGATAAAAGCTTCAGTAAATCCAACAATTCTCCGTTTCTGGGAAGCAAATTGAAGGGAAAAGTGAAGTATACCATCTGTGCGGGAAAGATTGTATACCGCGATGATGAAGAATAGAAAGGGCAGGAGGGTTTCCTCCTGTTTTTTTTTACATTCTTCATCCGGCGATGGAAACGCGAATTAAAGCGTTTCCATCGCTGAATTCATGACAAAGCTTTTTGACGAATGTGGATGACAGGAGAAACGGTTATTGAAAAAAATTGCAAGAAAACAGAAGAAAGAACTTGACATTGAGTTATTATACTGTTATATTACATATATAACAAATATAAAACCTTTTTCGAATACGGCGGATACGAAAGTTTGATACGGAAAAGATTGGAAAATGGAGGACGGAGTATGAATATCAGTAAATTTACGCAAAAATCGGTTCAGTCCATTTCTCAGGCAGAGAAGATTGCGATGGAGAACGGAAATCAGCAAATCAGTCAGGAACACCTGCTTCTGGCGTTGCTAACATTGGAGGATTCATTGATTTTGAATCTGATCGGCAGGATGGGGATTGCGAAGAATGCATTTGTGCAGGAGGTGCAAAACCTGATTTCAAAGCTGCCGAAAGTCAGCGGCGGCAGGGTATATGTCAGCGAAGGACTCAATAAGGTCTTTATTATGGCGGAGGACGAAGCCAAGGCGATGGGAGATGAATATGTTTCGGTGGAACATCTCTTTTTGTGTATGCTGAAAAATACCGAGAACAGTGTGAAATCACTGTTTCAACAATACGGTATCACCAGAGACAGCTTTTTAAAAGTACTCAGTGAGGTAAGGGGAAACCAAAGGGTGGTGAGCGACAACCCGGAAGCGACCTATGACACATTGAACAAGTATGGCTATGACCTGGTGGAAAGGGCAAGAAACAGCAAATTGGATCCGGTGATCGGCCGGGATGCGGAGATTCGAAATGTGATTCGTATTCTGAGTCGGAAAACCAAGAACAATCCGGTGCTGATCGGAGAGCCGGGAGTCGGAAAAACGGCGGTGGTCGAAGGACTGGCGCATCGTATCGTGCGGGGAGACGTACCGGAAGGTCTGAAAGACAAGAAGCTTTTTTCCTTGGATATGGGAGCATTGCTTGCCGGTGCAAAATACAAAGGTGAGTTTGAGGAAAGGCTGAAGGCGGTTTTGGATGAGGTGACGGCTTCCGACGGGCAGGTGATTTTGTTCGTGGACGAGCTTCACACCATTGTCGGCGCCGGTAAAAGCGAAGGAAGCATGGATGCGGGCAATATGCTGAAACCTCTTTTGGCAAGGGGAGAGCTTCATTGCGTGGGTGCAACCACTTTGGATGAATATCGAAAATACATTGAAAAAGATGCCGCATTGGAGAGAAGATTCCAGCCGGTTATGGTCAATGAGCCAAGTGTGGAAGATACGATTTCCATACTTCGAGGTTTGAAGGAGCGGTATGAGAACTTCCATAAGGTTCGTATTACGGATCAGGCTTTGGTCAGTGCGGCGGTATTGTCGAGCCGGTATATCACGGATCGATTCCTTCCGGACAAGGCCATCGACCTGGTGGATGAAGCGTGTGCACTGGTAAAGACGGAGCTGGATTCCATGCCGACGGAACTGGATGAACTGAGCAGAAAAGCCATGCAGCTGGAAATCGAGGAAGCCGCTTTAAAGAAAGAAACCGACAAATTGTCGGCGGATCGATTGACAAGTTTGCAGAAAGAACTGGCGGAGATCAAAGAAGAGCTGGATGCCCTGAAATTAAAATGGGAGAACGAAAAGAAGAGTGTGGAGAAGGTGGCATCGATTCGGAAAGAAATCGAAGAAGTGAATGCCGAGATTGCATCCGCGCAGAGAAATTACGATTTAAACAAGGCGGCGCAGCTGCAGTACGGAACATTGCCGCAGTTGCAGAAACAACTCAAAGAACAGGAAGAGTTGATCAAAAACGAAAATCTGAGTTTGGTGCGGGAAGCGGTTACCGATGAAGAGATTGCGAAAATCATTTCACGGTGGAGCGGAATTCCGGTGGCAAAACTCAATGAATCGGAAAAGCAAAAAACCTTGCGTCTGGATGAAACCCTCCATCAAAGAGTGATCGGACAGGACGAGGGTGTGACGAAGGTCAGTGAGGCGATTATGCGTTCCAAAGCGGGTATCAAAGATCCGGACAAACCGATCGGTTCCTTCCTGTTTCTCGGGCCGACCGGTGTGGGTAAAACGGAACTTGCAAAATCACTGGCGGAGGCACTCTTTGACGATGAGAACAATATGGTGAGAATCGACATGAGCGAGTATATGGAGAAATTCTCCGTCAGCAGATTGATCGGAGCGCCTCCGGGATATGTCGGTTATGACGAGGGCGGACAGCTTACGGAAGCGGTACGCAGAAAACCATATTCCGTGGTACTGTTTGATGAAGTCGAAAAAGCCCATCCGGATGTGTTCAATATTCTGCTGCAGGTGCTGGATGACGGAAGGATTACGGATTCCCTGGGAAAAACCGTGGATTTCAAGAATACAATCATCATTCTGACATCCAATATCGGTTCCATGTATCTTCTGGACGGAATCGATGCATCCGGAAACATCAAAAGCGAAGCGCAGAAAGAAGTGATGGATGAGTTGAGAAGTCGTTTCCGACCGGAGTTTTTAAATCGTCTGGACGAGATTATCATGTTTAAGCCATTGACGAAGGAAAACATCAAGGGAATTGCAAAGCTTTTGATTGCGGATGTCAACAAACGTCTGGCAGACAGAGAACTTCGTATGGAGTTGACCGACGCGGCTTTGGACTATGTTGTGGAACACGGATATGAGCCGGCTTACGGTGCAAGACCTCTCAGACGATATATTCAAAAACATGTCGAAACCATGATTGCAAAGCTGGTGCTCGGCTCGGAGGTCATTTCCGAGGGCGATGTGATTCAAATTGATGTGGATGCGGAAAAGGACAATCTGATTGCAAGGGTGGTAAAACCGTAATAAGCGAAACAAAGAGTATATGGCTTCCGATGGGGGACATGTACTCTTTGTTTTTATGCAAAAAACTGTTAAATATGCGAAATTGGTGATATAATATCGGAGAGAGAATTTTCGAAGAAGTGTCGGCAAAATCGGTACTCGAAGGAAACTCCCCGCGGATCGAACGGATGCCGTAATTCTTAGTGAGGAAGAAAAATATGATTCTGTTTTTTATTATTGTTGCGATGTTAATGGGATTTTTGGTTTTTGCCAGTCCGTATATGTTTTATCTGGAACAGTTAAGAAAAAAAGATCCGGACAAGTCCGTAAAACTGGCACAGAAAACGATATCCCGAGTGCTTCGCCTGATGATTCTGGTGACCGGAACCACGGTGGATGTCCGAGGACTTGAAAACATTCCGAGTGAAGGAGGAGTGTTGTTTGTCAGTAACCATCGCGGTTTTTTCGACATCCATGCCGGCTATGGCTACACACCGAAAACATTCGGTTTCGTAGCCAAGAAAGAGATGCAGTCCTATCCTTTGCTCAGCAACTGGATGACCTTGGGGAATTGTCTGTTTCTGGACCGGCACAATCTGAAAAGCGGATTGAAAACCATACTGGAGGGGATTGAAAAATTAAAGCAGGGAACTTCGGTGTGGATCTGCCCGGAGGGAACCAGAAGCAAGTCGGAGGATATTTTGGAGTTGAAAGAATTCCATGAGGGTTCTTTTAAGATGGCGGAAAAGGCGGATGTGCCGGTCATACCGGTGGCGATTACCGGCACGGCGGAGATGTTTGAAAAACAGCTGCCCAAAATCCGGAAAAGCCGTATTGTATTGGAATACGGTAAGCCGATTTACCCGAAAGAGTTGGACAAAGAAACACAAAAGCGTATCGGTGCCTACACAAGGGGATTGATTATCGAGATGCTGAAAACACATGCACAGTCATAAAGACGGGGAAGCTATGAGAGATTTAAAAGAAATCAGACAGGAACTGGATGTACTCGATCGGCAAATGGTGGAGCTTTACAAACGCAGAATCCGATTGTGTGAGGATGTGGCAAAGGTAAAGATTGCTGCCGACAAACCGATTCTGGATCGTGAAAGGGAAGCGGAAAAACTCGAGGAACTTCGGAAACTTGCCGAAACGGATTTTGACAAAAACGCTGTTGAAGAGTTGTACAAGCAGATTATGGCAATTTCGAGAAGGTATCAGTATGCGTATATCAATCGAAAACCGCAAAATAAGTCCGGCTTTTCCAAAGTGAAAGAGATCTGTGAGGATCCAATAAACTACAAGGTGGTGTATCAGGGGGGAAAAGGCGCGTACCAGGAGGTTGCCGCACGTAAATTCTTTGAAAGCAGAATTCGGGCAGATTCGGGCAATATCGGCATGGAAATTTTCCACGCACCGACGTTTGACTCGGCGATCCGATGCGTAACAAAAAAAGAGGCGGATTTTGCGGTGATCCCGATTGAAAATTCCAGTGCCGGACAGGTCGGTGATACCTATGATCTGCTGTCAAAAAGAGATGTTTTTATTGTGGGTGAGGTGTTGCTTCCGATTCGCCATGCGCTGTTGGGGATCAAGGGTGCAAAGATAGAGGATATCCGCACGGTGATATCCCATCCGCAGGCATTGATGCAGTGCCGGGAATACCTGAAGAAAAAAGATTGGGTGGAAATTTCCCATCAAAACACAGCGCTTTCCGCCATGAAGATTCGGGACGACAAGGAGAAAAGTCAGGCAGCCATTGCGGGGATTGGAGCCGCGAAGATTTACAATCTGGATATTTTAGAGGAAAATATCAATGATGTGGATGTCAATACCACAAGATTCGTAATCCTTTCCGGCCGAAAGATATACAGGGAAGATGCCGAAAAAACCAGTATTATGTTTACGGTTCTGCACAAGCAGGGAAGTCTTTACGATGTGTTGGGAAATATGATGTTTAACGGATTGAATATGTTAAAGATTGAATCCAGACCGATCAAAGAAAGAGAATGGGAGTACCGGTTTTTTGTGGATATCGAAGGAAATCTGGAGGATCCGGGAGTGATGAATGCATTGGATGCCATCAAAGCCGAGGTCGGAGAATTCAAGATACTGGGTTGTTATTAGCAAAATTTCCAAAAAGCGGCAGCGAAAAACCATGATCAATATCAGTGTATCGTGAGAGAAGCGTATGGAGAACAAAACAAAAAAAACGAAGAAGACGACAAAAGAAGAGG
>JBHAEV010000048.1:0-3484 GCA_041855735.1 Lachnospiraceae bacterium | reverse complement strand
TGCTGACACTGACGACAATAAAAGCGACAATCAATGTTTCTACCGAACCATCCATAACACCCTTCCCTTCGGCACTTTGCCGTATCCAATAAATTACACAGATTATCCGAATTCCTTCTTGACCGCAGCCTCGGCACAAAATTTCTTCGATCCACTTTCATGCCTTCATCTGCCCGTGAGGAACATCGTAACATATGCTCAATCATCTGCCAAGTACCGTATAGCTCATCTGTTTTGACATGGTCGCGGCAATACTTGCCGTTTCACCGACTACCAGACACGCAGACGTTCCGACGGCGGCACATACATCGCATCCCCCTCTTTTATATTGTAATCTTCGTAAAAGCGATCAATCTGATTGATGATATTATTGACACGATACATTCCCGGCGGATGCACATCCTCGATGTTCGATATCGCGTATTCCTTTGTATTCACTTCTCTCCAAACCTTGGCATAGGACTCAAACACCTTCTTTGTGTCATATCCCTTTTTCTCGGCAATGCTGATCGCTACGGTCATACCGCCCAAATCGGCAATGATTTCTCCGGTGGATATTTTTCCGTTAACATGGTATCCCGGCGCCACCTCCAATTTGGAGTATATTTCGGCAGCCTGATCCACCTTTTTTTGGAATTTTTCCAGATCCTCTTCGCTCCACCAATTATGGAGATTACCGTTCTCATCAAACTTCCCTCCCTGATTGTCAAATGCATGCGTTACCTCATGTCCGATTACCGCACCGATTCCGCCCAGGTTTTCTTCTCTGGATGCGTTCGGGTCGTAAAACGGCGGCTGCAAAATGGCGGCAGGAAATACGATTTCATTGCCCAGCGGATTATAATATGCATTTACTGTGTGAGGAGGCAGACTCCACCCGGTTCGATCCGGTTCATTTTCAAACTTTATCCGATCCAGCGTCTGCGACTTGTGCAAAATCGCTTCGAGATTGCGGACAATGTTTCCTCCGTCCTTTGTTGACAGAATCTCAACGTCGGAGTAATCCACCCACTTATCCGGATATGCGATCTTGATGCTCATGGTATCCAATTTCTTCAGCGCCTGCTTCTTCGTTTCCTCGGTCATCCAATCCAGATTCTGAATTCTGTCGATATATGTGCTCTTTACATCATTCACCATATCGATCACATCCGCCTTTGCTGTCGGCATGAAAAAATTGTCCGTATACAGCTTGGAAACCAAATCCTGAAAATTTTGACTGACCAAGTCATACGCCAATTCCTCATCTTTCGGCACGGAATATGCTCCGGTGGATGCCGCCTCAAAACGTGCCGCAATTTCCACCAGGTCCTTACTGAGTCTGTGCCTGTTGGTATGAATCAGGCGATACTCCATGTATGCCTTCAGCACCTTTAGATTTTCCTGCGTATACAATGCATTGACCGCTTCCAGCGCCTTCGGTTCGGAAAGAATGACCTGTGCCGCCGAGCCCAGCTGTATCGCCTGTGCCGCTTCAAAGACCGGAACCGACGGTGCGAATTCTTTGAGTTCTTCCCATGTTCTCGGATTGTAAAGCAGCTCCTGATCGCTCGCCTGCTCTGCCGGAAGCATCCCCTTTGCCATCTCCTTTTCAAGCTGATACACTTCTTTTGCCATCTGCATCGCATCCTCTTCCTTGTGCCCGGACCACACAAAAATCTCCTGAAGATACTTTAAAAAAGCTTCCTGTTGCTTTTTGGCATGCTCATCATCTCCTTCAAAATTCTTTTTGCTCAATCCAAGCTCCGGCTTGTCCAGATACAGCGCATTGACGGAACTGTTCTTAACATCCTTGTCAATCAGATAGGAAAAGCTGCTGACCACTCCTTTCGAAAACAATTTGACCAGAGTCGCCCGAAACCCGTCCATATCGCTTACATTTCGGATCTCCTCCACATACTCTCTAATCGGTTCCATTTTCAGGCGATTTCTTGTTTCAAAATCCGCAGCCATATTGTAGAGATCCACCAGCTTCTTCTGGGGACTTCCCTCTGCAAGACTGTCATAATCATTCTGCAATTTCGCGATCATATCGCGGATATTGGAATCCGTCTTTAACTGAAGCTGGCTGAAATTATTGACGACCGACTCTCCCTCCGGTATCTTTGTTTCCTTCAGCCACTCTTCATTGATGTATTTGTAAAAATTGCTCTGCGGCGTTTCCTCCATCATTGCCGCTTCGTTGCTCTGTGTGCTTACCGCCATGCTTGCGTCTGTACCCTGCATCGCCTCCGTCTGCATGCTCTGACTCATCGTTTCCCCGCCCTGCGGCACGGCTGTACATCCGGCAATGGAAAATGCTGCGCCAAGCGCCAGAATCGAAAGCCACAATTCTTTTTTCTTCATAGTGCTTCGTAATCCTTTCTTTTTCTTTTCAAACAAAATACAGTATAAGGCGAATTTATAAAAAATAAAAATATGTACTTCTGAATTTTCCTGAACTTTTGTCAACCTGCACTTTTTGCTCCATAACTTTTCTCTATATGTTTTTTTTCGCGCATTTCATTCGTGCGTTTTGTACCCTACGATTTTACAGTGTACGCTGAAAGTCACGGATGTTCAGAAAAATTCAGAATTACCCTCAATAATTCTACAGAGCCTCATGCTAGGATGAATACGTAAAATATGGAAGCAACATAAAAGCAACCTTAAAACAACATTGAAGAGAAAGGAGTCTTGAATGAAACTGACAAAACAAATCTATAAGCAAATGCTCATGCTGTGTACATCCGTGTGTTTTTGTATGTTGCTGTCATTTGCGGCACTGGCAACGGAGGATCATTTTAATATTGATATTTCCGGCTACACAAATTCGGATCAAATATCCCATGTAATCAATGAAGCGCTTGCCAGCCAAAGTAATGCAACCATCACGGTGGGCGGACAAACCACCCTGACAACCCCCTCAACGCAAGGCGACAGTATTTCCGTTGTATTCGCCAAAAGCCAAACCAAATTACTTTGGGAGGCCAAGGTCGGAACCAATATTGAAAGCAACGGTCCGCTGCTGTCCCTCACCGGCAATGACGCATTGAATTCCACTGTCTTTGAATTTGACGGCGGTATTTTGGTCGCAAAAAAAGCAGACAGTCCATTGGTAGATGTCTCCAATGTGGAATTCGTTATGAATGCCGGCTTCATTACCAATACCGGCGGAAACCTTGCCGTAAAAGTTGCGCCAAGGTCATATAATCCGAATACGAACTTCACTATGAAAGGTGGCTATATCGCCAGCTGCAATGCACCAAACGGTGTATCACCGGCACTGTACTTTAAAGATATTGCCGCAAATAATATGCAAGGCGGCTTTATTTATTCCAATGCGGCAAGAATCATCGGCGAAGGGGTTCAACCGGACAGTGTAATCGTAGCCGGAGACAACACCGAACTTTCCGCACTCGGACAAACCAAGGTACTTGCCTATCATAAGGTTTTTGGAATTACCAAGTATATGGAAAAGAGCAACACCAACCTTTCCATGTAT
>JBHAEV010000047.1:0-14963 GCA_041855735.1 Lachnospiraceae bacterium | reverse complement strand
TCCGTATGAACTCTCTGCGTTCCGGATCCATCTTTCTTCGTGCCATAAAATAATCCTCCTGAATTGATATTTATTTTAACATCAATCCAAGAGGACTTACAGTGCCTTTATAGTTTACACAGAATTACGGACCTGTTGACAAACTCAATTTTTCAGTGTTTATTTCTGCATGTTTTTTGAAATATTATAAAGCAGCTGGTGAATTCGGTTATTCAAACCGCTTTTACCAGCCGTTTTAGATTTAATGCCGTTGCCGATAAGAGGCATTCTTCTGTCGCGTTCTGAAGGCCTCTTTTCTGGATTTTATTCAATCTATGCTCTCGTTTTAAAACTGCGAATGTTCCTTCTGCCCATATCTTCCTAAGCCTCATGACCCTCAGATAATCACCGGTTCCTACTCTCTTGCTATTTCGATAAAAAGAGGGATAATAAGCACTCGCATTGATCCTGACTGTACCGAGATCCGTGGCACAGGCTGAAAAATCCGGGCAGTTTTTACATTGTTTTTTTGAACGGCTATATAAACGATAATAGTTCTGCGTTGACTTTTTATAAATTAATTTCTGAAATACTAAATATTCTCCCTGTCTACATACAAAACGATCTGTTTCTTCCTCATAATAGAATCCTTTTTTCATTGCATTGTTCGGATATTCGCGGATAGCTGTATAACCTTGGATCTCTAATAACTCCAGCCCTCTGTGTACCGCTCCTATATCATATCCGCCATCTAATCCAATTTCCTGATATTTACAAGGCTGTCCTTTCAAATGTTCCGGGATAATATCACTTTCCCTCCGGTTAGCAGGATAACAGTCCACCCCGGTAATAATCCCATGGCCGGTATCCACTGTCATTTCCGTCAGATAACCCAAGCCCTTTTTACGAGCCTGATGGATATCACCGCACTCCGGATCTGTCCGGCTTTTTAAAGATTCTTTCTCTTTTTTTACATTCTTCGGTTCTTTATAACCGGGAATGGCTGAAAGCTCTGCTTCCAATTCTTCCATATATTTTACAGTGGAGCGTTGGACTGTTTCAACGGCCTCATAGCGGCTGTCCCATGATACATTGGACGGAAGGAATGAACCATCAGCAACACCGGTTTCTCCCGATACGATTCCAAGCTCTATACACTTTAGTACAATCTCATTAAAAATTTCCTGGAATATGCCGGCCTCTTGAAAACGTCTTCTTCTATTCCGGCTAAAAGTGGAATGATCCGGTACTCTATGCATAAGATCAATTCCACAAAACCGGCGGTAGGCAAGGTTAAGAGACACTTCTTCCTCAAGTTTCCTTTCGGATCGGATCCCATAAAGATAACCAATCAGCAGCATTTTTATCAGAACAACGGGAGCGATCGATTTTCTGCCGACATGAGAATAATAGGGGCTGCCTTTTCGTATATAAAATCAAAATTTACACCGTTTTTAATCTGTCTCAGAAGATGATCTTCCGGAATCATAACATCTATGTCAAGGATTACCATCCGGATTTGTCCGCTTTGTTCTCCCATCATAAAAATGACCTTCTGCAATTGATATAATCAATATACCATAGAGAGAGCCATTTCTCTTTAGTTTGTCAACAGATCCAATATTTTACACTACCTGGCGGGTCAGCGTTGTTTCATGAAGTATGTTTGCGGAATTTTATCGTATGCCTTACTATCTAAGGAAGCGCTGAGATAATCAGCACTTCCTTAGATTCTTCCGGAGGATCGCACGGATTTGCAAAGGAATTTACCGCTTTGCGGTGCAAATCCGGCGAGGAAACACTTTAATCAGAGTTTCCCTAAGAGTACGCCTTCTTTCTTCTTTATCTGATCTGTTTTCAATTTATTCATGAATGTATGGATTTCCTCATAAGCATTAGGCTGGTTTTTCTTCACCGTCAGTACGAAGTGGTATTCCTGTTCATGGATCTGTTCCATGATTGCAGCCTGCGTTCCGGTTGCGTTTATCGTTACAATAATTCGCTTAATATTCAGAAGTCTTAACAATTTAGGGATAATTGTAATCTCATTTATTTTTTATACTAACGACAACTGTGCCAGTATCAATTTCCATACCGTCTCTACTACATTCAGCAGCATCGGACTTGTCTCTCCTTTCACTTTTCCGTCGCGCCACGCAACGCCTTACCATAGATTGCCGAGGGAGTCCATCATCCGGACACAATTACCGGACAGCTTTGGAGAATCCGTATTCCCATACGCCCGCATCTGTTAAAGAGATTTTTTTTATTGCATGGTATGACTCCTCATGGAGTAATCAAGCTGATGTAGGTATCAACCGGCTGGGGATATTTTTCCCTTCTACGCGTCGGGATGTCCTTTTCATAGAAATAAAAGGAATCCCTTTTTTCTTCACTGTAGTTCCTCCCGAAACACTGCGTTTTCTCCGGCATAATATGAGCAGAGAAATGTCACAGGGATGGCGGATGTCAGCCGGAAGTGTGGACCAAATGTCAGCTTTTCGTCATCATAGTAGGGATACCCAAAGAAGTGCTGCAGGTATTGGTTCTTTTGGATGTGAAGTGCAGTCTCCTCATGTGGTAGACCACCCTTTTATAAAGGTGACATCACAATAAACCGTGATGGAATCCCGCTGTGTCCGAAAGGCTTTCCCATGAAACCGGAATACAATGCAAGATCTCCTGCAAAACACTGTAATAGGCGTGAGAAAATGGATTATAAACCATGGCAGGTGCATAGTCTATTAAAGTGCGCCATTTTTGAATATATTAATTGTCATATCCGTTCTGGATAATATTTATTTTTCAAGGTTCATCCGACCGGTAAATTTTAGTTGGATGACTCAAGATTCCGAGAGCCTATATCCAGTGTGAAATGTCCTTTGATGATTTCTTCATGAAATAAACCTAGAGCTTTGAGTTAATGAGCAGACGCCATATAAGTTGTGGTCTAAAGAAAGTTCATTTTTTTATGTCCAAAAAATAAATTTGTTACCCGACAAAAAATATACAATAAAAATGTCATTAAATACTTTACAAAATTAAGCCGAATTTGCTTTTAAAAAACAAAAAGGAAGATTTAATGATGTATAAATTGGCAGAAAAGATAGCATTGTATAAAGCAGGAAACAAAAGTGTACTTTCCGAGATATTGATTCAGATGGAACCTTTGGTTATCCGCTATGCAAATGAAGAAAATATGTTGAATTCTAAAAATGACTATGATTTTATCGACTTGTATTATTCGGTGAAACAATTGTTGCAAAGAAATTCGAGAAAGGGGGATTTGAAAGCACAAATTTTTTTAGTATATATATCGGATTATGTGACTCGGAAATTGGGAAGTTACTAGGTATCAGCAGACAATATGTTCATCTTCTAAAAAAGGAGCTGATTCAAGAATTAAGGTCGGAAATAAGGTAAATTTAGAGTAGATTTTGCAAAATGCAAACGAAGATTTAAAGTGTTGGGAGGGAACAGGATTTGGAAACGGTTTTTATTGAAAAGGCATTATCACAAGGCTTATGGGCCGCGATAGCGATTTTTTTGTTTTTATATTCTTTAAAATCGACGGAAAAACGGGACATACGTCAAGAGGAAAGAGAGGCGCAGTATTGTAAAGTGATTAATGAGCTATCTCAAAGTTTAAATGCGATTTTGTCAATGCAAAAAGAGCTTACGGAGATAAAGGAATTGCTGCTAACAAATGGAAACTACATTAAGGAAAGATAGGCTGATTCGGTGTGTACAGAATTTGAATGCAGAGGAAATGGCTTTTGCCTTTATCGTAAACGACCTGATTAATTTTTCGTAAGCGACAAAGCGACCTTAACTGTGCATTAGGCACAGCCCATGCATGGAAAGCTCTATCAACGGCACCGTTCAACATAGTCAGGGTCGAGAAAAACACATTTTGAGTATTCTCCCTGCGCGTAATGTAGGCACTTCCTGACAGAGATTTGGACACCGAAGGTGTTGCTGATATTAGGTAGAAAGGCTCGGGCTGTCCCATGCTCATTTTATGATCTGGACGAGGAAGTCAAAACTCGCCCGGGGATGACAATTGAAGAGTTCGTTCGCATGGCAGATCTTAAGTGGAGAGATCAGAAGCGAGGAAGCATTATCAAAAAGCTCATTCGTTCAGAGGGAATATGGTTCTCTCCATTACATCGATCTCCTACCCGGATAACTTCAGAAAAGGAAGATGTGGTTTGAAAAACGGATATATAAGTTCAATGCCGGTATGGAACGAATCGGAACCTCCGGTATTTGAACAGTGTCGGTTGGGAAAAAGCATTCCGGGGCAGAAAAGTTTGCTGCCGGGATGCTTTTTGTCATGGAATGCAAAATATCACAAGTATTACTTCAAATGACATTGAAGCGTATTTGAAGTGAATTTGAAGTTGACATTGAAGCTTGTTTGAAGTGAATTGAAATTACTTCAAACAAGAATGTCGAAGATAAAACCAATAGGCTGATAGGTTTTAAGGGGACTGAAACGGATACTGTTTGTGGACAAAAAAAGAGGCGGAAATATTGAAAGAGCTAGTGCGTATCGTCCAATTCAATACGCTGGCACTTTTGATTCCACCTCAATAACAATATACCATGTTTTCAGAAAATAGTAAATAGTAAATAGAAAAAGAAAAGGTGTATACAACACTTTAACATCCGCACTTTTTTCGGACGTTTGCAAACATGGTTTAAACAAGGAATGCGCGGACTTGACAATATATCTAACTAGATATATAATACATCTAGTTAGGTATATTATATGAAAAGAAAAAGGAGAAAAAAGATGAAATACAGAGGAATTGAAAGTATTTTTAAGAATGAACACGCTCACTGGGTCGGAAACGGATTTCGGGTAAAGCAGTATTTTCCGGACGGAAGAGGGGAAGATTTTATGCAGAGATTTTCGCCATTCCTTCTGTTGGACTACAATGAGCCTTACCTGTTTAAGGGGACAAAGCAGAGAACGGGCGTGGATGCGCATCCGCACAAGGGGTTTGAAACCGTTACGTTTGCTTTTCAAGGGAAGGTGGAGCATGGGGACAACAAAGGGCACAGAGGCGTGATCGAACCGGGAGATATCCAGTGGATGACCGCCGGAGAGGGCATCATTCACAAGGAGTTTCACGAAGTGGAATATGCCAGGGAGGACAGAGTTTTCCACATGATACAGCTGTGGGTCAATCTTCCGAAAGCGCACAAGCTGACAAAGCCGAAGTATCAGGCGATACAGGCGGCGGATATGGGTCAGTATCGGACAGAGGACGGGAAGGCGAAACTGACCGTGTATGCCGGAGAGGTTATGGGAGTAAAGGGACCGGCGTCGACCTTTTCACCGATGAATATTTATAAGCTGGATTTGCAAAAAGGCACGGCACTGACATTGGAAGAGTCGAAAAGCTTCAACACGGGATTTCTCGTTTTAAGCGGAGCGGTGTCGGTTAACGGAGAAAGGAAGGCAGGAAGCTCCGACTTTGTACTCTTTGACAATGACGCAGATGCATTTATGGTGGAAGCGCTCGAGGAAAATACGGAGATTTTTGTGTTAAGCGGAGAGCCGCTGCACGAGCCGATTGCCGCCATGGGACCTTTTGTGATGAATACCTGGGAGGAAATCCGGCAGGCCAATATCGACTTTCGGCAGGGAAAATTCGGAGACGATCATTTTTAAAACCATTATACCCTTGCATTCCTGTACATTTCATGCTAATATCTTTCAGGAGAATACATTTGTTTTTGGAGGACGCACAATTGGGGGATGACGGCAAGTACTATGTACTCAAGGAAAAGGCGGTTCCGGAGGTTCTGCTCAAAGTCGTTGAGGCGAAGAGATTGTTGAATACGGATAAACATCTGTCCGTAAAAGAGGCTACAGATAAAGTGGATATTTCCAGAAGCTCATTTTACAAGTATAAAGATGACATTTTCCCGTTCGATGACAATGCAAAGGGCAGAATCATAACCTTTGCCATTGAGGTGGAGGACAGATCGGGCCTTTTGTCCGACATACTGCATGTGTTCGCCGGTTATCATGTGAACATACTGACCATACACCAGAGCATTCCGGTGGGAGGCATGGCAAATATTTCGATGAGTGTGGAGGTGCCGCCCGGCACCGGGAACATTTCCCATATGGTGGCGGATGTGGAACATATGAGCGGAATATACGATGTAAAAATTTTGGCGAGGGAGTAGAGATGATTAATGTAGCAATTTTGGGTTTCGGTACCATCGGGTCCGGTGTTTATGAGGTGATTGAGGAGAATCAGGAGATTATCAAGGAGGAAATCTTCGACGATGTTCGTGTGAAGGCGATTCTGGATCTTAGGGAATTCGAAGATCCGAAGTTAAACGCTTTGAAGGTGAAGGACATTTCCGATATTGAGAATGATCCGGAGATTCAGATTGTGGTGGAAACCATGGGCGGAACCGGTGCGGCTTATGAGTTTGTGAAGCGTTGTCTGCAAAAGGGCAAGCATGTCGTGACATCCAATAAGGCATTGGTTGCGGCGTACGGAACCGAGCTTCTTCGCATTGCGTCCGGGAAAAGTGTCAATTTTATGTTTGAGGCAAGTGTGGGCGGCGGCATCCCGGTGATCCGAACGATGGCGAAGGCGTATGCCGGTGAACATATCAGGGAAATCAGGGGCATACTCAACGGTACGACAAACTTCATTCTGACGAAGATGGATGAGGAAGGGGCAGGTTTTGCGGAAGTTTTGAAGGAAGCGCAGGAACTCGGGTATGCCGAAAGAGATCCGAGTGCGGATGTGGACGGACATGATACCTGCCGAAAGATTGCCATTCTTTCCTCTTTGGCATGCGGTTATGAGGTGGATTATGAGGAGATCTACACCGAGGGGATTTCCAAAGTGGACACTCTGGATTTCGCATATGCGAAACAGGTGAATGCGTCCGTCAAACTCCTGGGGAACGCAGTGTTTCGGAATGATAAGCTGTACAGCTGTGTGGCGCCGATGCTGGTAAAGAAAGACAATCCGCTGTATATGGTCAAAGATGTGTATAACGGAATCATGGTGGAGGGAAATATGCTCGGAAAGAGCATGCTCTACGGCTCCGGAGCCGGAAAACTTCCGACAGCCAGCGCGGTTGTGGCGGATATCATTTCCTGCGGCAGACACAAGGACAAAAATATTCCGATGGGCTGGGAAGAACCGAAATTGCCGGTTCAGCCGATGGAAGAAGCGAGTTTTCGGTATCTGCTTCGCCTTGGCAAGGACACCGAACTGATGAAGGTGAAGACGATTCTCGGAGAGTGCGAGAAATTGCAGTTGGACGGTGAAAACGAGTTTGCGGTTTTGACCGGGGAATTCGTGGAGAAAGATTTTACGGATCGGATTTCAAAAATCGACGGAGTGATCAAATTTGTAAGATTGGCGGATTAGGAAGATGCGGGTGTTTAAGAAATAAAGACATTCTCAAAAAAAGCAATCGGATAGGGATGTATGTGACGACCGGGAAATATTCCCGGTCTTTTTTTGTTGGAAACAGGTTCAAAATCTGCTTTACATTTAACTTTGGTTAGGATATACTAACATGGTAAAAATGATGAAATTTTACGATAAAAATGAATCAAAGGGGGAGTTATGTACAAAGAAATTTGGAAAAGGATGGGTATTTATTTGCTGACATCGATATTGATATTGACGAATGTCCTGCCTGTTTGGGGAAATCATCATACCTTGTCAGCAGAATCTTTCGTGGAAGAAGATGTGCAGGAGGAGACAGATCCCGATGTTTACGAAGAGGGTGAGGAGAGGTTTTCCAATCTGCATTTAGCCTCTCCCTCCGAGAGCTATTTGATTACTTTCGCTCCGGATCAAAGTTCCCGGCAAAAGGAAGTGGAGCAGGCGATTCTGGAGTTGGATATGGTGGCAAAGCCGGAGGCTTTTGAAGCATCGGAGGAGCTGATGTCACATATTTCAAACGGAGGGGTGTTTGATGCCAGACTTCGCAGAGTAGCCTCATTGCAGGCAAGTGCCATACTCTCGCAGAAGGAGGCACGCACCCTATTGGAGGAACTTATCCTGAAGTATCCGGAAGCGGATATTGAATACCGCAGCTATTGGATTTCCAACACATTACTTTTGGAGGCGCCATTGACAGTGGTGGATTACATTTCAGAGCTGCCCAATGTTTTGGAGAGCAAGAAAAATGAGAACATAGAAAGCACGCCTTATTCAGTGCCAAAGAGCGTAACTGCATACAGAAGTATTGCACCCGTTGCGGATGAACGGGAGGTGGAGGAAAACCTTCGTGCACTGCGTGCGGATAAGGTATGGGACGAATTGAATGTTACGGGTGAGGGGGTTGTTGTCGGCATTATTGATCAGGCGGTGGAATACGAACATCCCGCATTGATCGGGCATTTCAGAGGCTTTGACCAAGAAACGCAGAGCATTTCCCTGGAAGGTCATTATATTGACTTTGTTGAAGAGGGGGGTTCTGTGGGCGGAGATTATCACGGAACCCATGTAACCGGTATTGTTCTCGGTGCCGAGACCGGAACCAATACAAGGGGAACCTATTCCTATAATCGAATAGGGGTGGCACCGGGGGCAAAGTTTATTGTAGCCAGAGCTTTTAAAGACGGCGCGGGCGGTACCAATGAAAACATCATTAAGGCATGCGAATGGATGATGGCGCCGGGAGGAGATCCGTTAAAGGCGCCGCAAATCGTAAATCAAAGCTGGTCGGACGGCAAGAATGATATGGATCTCTGGTTTGAAAATACGGCAAAAGCGATGCGGGCTGCAGGTATTTTGAATGTCATGTCATCGGGAAACAATGGTTCCGTAAAGGCACTTCCGGGTTCGGTGGACAATCCGAGCAGCTCCGATCAAGTGTTTACGGTAGGAGCAAGCGATAACAAAAAAATGTTGGCTGATTTTTCCAGAAGGGGTCCGTCACCTTATCCGAATGCCGCGTTCAAGCCGGATGTGGTGGCACCGGGGGTGCAGGTCAGAAGTGCGGTTCCGGGCGGAGAATATACCGCTTATAACGGAACATCCATGGCTGCACCGCATGTGGCGGGCGTTGCCGCTCTGATGCTGGAGGCGAACCCGAATTTGAGCGTGGAGGAGTTGGAAACGATGATCCGCGAGACTGCCGTTCAGAGAAAGGACAGCGATTATGCCACATCACCGAACCAGGGTTACGGATATGGATTTGTGGATGCATATTCGGCGGTACAGGCAGCATTGCATGCTGCGGGGAAGGGAGGAAATCCGGCATCGGAATATCGCGAACTCAGCGGAAAAGTGCAGATCCGTGCCAGAACAGAGAGTGTTTCGGACAGTATTGAGGGATTGGAGATCCATTTGCCGCAGGTGGGATATGTGGATAGACCGTTGAGAGCAAGGATTGATTTTTATCAAAGCGGTTTTTCTTTGGATGAGATTGAGAATCTGGAATATATTTTAGAAGCCGAGGGGGGGCTTGTAAAAACAAGTCAGTTTGTCGCAAACACCGCAGAGTCAAAGCAGTTCAGTGCGGAATTTTCCAAAGAGAATTTTGCACAATCCGCTGTATACACTCAAAAAATCAGATTGACAACCAGGACCGGATTTGTGTATGAAAGCGAAACCGGGACGATTTCCATTCGTGATGCGGTTCTTCCGGGGCAATATAAGGTGGATTTTGAAGCAGGTGCTCCGGGTTTTGCGTACAAGGGTAATTTTTCGGATGGCTTGGCAAACTTGAATGTGGATCCGAAGCCGAGCAGCGGAAATTATCTTGCCGGTTTGAATATCGGCAGTCCTTATCTGGGTGCCCTTTCGCAGTCGATCATGGAATTACCGAAACTGGATCTGCGCGGTCTGAACGAGCAGGACAAGCCGGAACTGGTTTATCAGGAGTACGCTTCATGGGACAATGCCGTTTTGGGGATACAGGCGGAGCTGGAGGGAGAAACGACTGCAAAGGTACATAATTATAAAACCAGAGAAAATGGTGTCTGGCGCGAACGTAGAATTGACTTAAGTGAGTTTAAGGGGAAGCAGCCTTCCATCTTTTTCTTCCATCTGACAAAAAATGTATCCGATGGATACGGCTTATTCATCGATGATCTGGCGTTTACTTTAAACGGAGAAGTGCAGGAAATGCCGGAATTAAAAAATGAAGTGCTGAACAGACTGAGCAAAACGCAGGACGGGAATACCGATCTTGTAGGGGCAAAGGGCGCATTGGTCGTATTGGAGGGAGAAGGAATACAAATACAGGTAAATGAGAGAGACGGCAGTTTTGTTTTGGAACGAGTGCCGACAAAAGCCGGAAGTATTCTGGTCGGAGCAAAAGGCTATAAGACAAAGCGCATATCCTTTGCGGCGGGAAATGCGAATACGGACATCGGAAGCATCGTGCTGGAAAGCGATGGCGTCGCCCTTTTGCCGGAGCAAGGGGAAAACCCTGAAAAAGGAGATCCGGGAGAGGGTATGAAAATGCTGGGTTATGACAACAATAACCCTCTTAGCGGAGGTGCCGTATTTTCACGCATGCATACGGGGGTGGCGGTGGAAATGGACGCGCCGAAGGATGGTGTTCTTTCTCATGTCATGGTTTACTTTGCGGGAAAAAATCCGTATTTCCGAAATGGAAAGGTTTCACTTGAAATAAAACAGGTGAATGAAACAGGGCGTTTGATCAATGTCATAGCACCGCAGGTGGTGGAAGGTGAAGGCGGAAAGTGGAACAAATATGACTTTTCCGGCCATCAGGCAAAGTTAAGCGGAAAATTCTATGTTCTGGTTCGACAGATTTTACCGAAGGGAGAAGGCCCGGCTGTGGCGATTGATACCAGCATTCGTCCGGGAACACTTCATTACGGAAAAGGATACTATTATAACGGTGCTTTTGAAAGTTTATTCGGTCAAGGGATTTTTGGAATGCCGATGATTCGAAGTTATATCCGGACAAATGAAGAAGTTTGGGACGAGGATGTAAAGGATCCGGTTTTCGATGCGCAAATAAGCGGAGAACCCAAGGCGGAAATGCTGTTGGAAGAAGGGCAAAAACCGAAGGATCTGGTTGTGATAGGAGATTATGAAATCAGTCCTTCCCGGGGAATGATTACCGAATATTTAAAAAAGGACGAGCTGTTCGACCTTCCTTTGGAAGAGCGTATTTTGGAGATTCCTTCTCACATCGGCGGGGTAAAAATTGTATCCGTCGGAGAAAGTGCTTTCGGGTATTCATGGGGACAATATGAAGTGCAGAGAATTGTAATTCCGGAGGGAGTCCGTGAAATCAATGAGTCCGCCTTTTCCATGTTGGGAAGTCATGAGCTGGTGCTTCCCTCCACCCTGGAAAAGATTTACCCTCGTGCTTTTAAGCAGCAGAAGATCAAACAACTGCACTTGCCAAAAGGACTGCGGCATATCGGTATGGGTGCCTTTGAAAACTGCTACAATCTGGAGGATTTGTACATTCCGGATTCGGTGGAGCAAATCGAGATGTATGCTTTCCAGGTAAGTGCATGGGGTGGGGATTCACAATTGAAGTCCATTCGTCTGCCGGAGAATGAAAACTACACCACGATTCATGCGAACGCTTTTGCAAACCATAAGATGGTGACAACATTGCATATTCCGGAGCAGGTCACGGCAATCAATTCCGGAGCGTTTACAGGCTTGGGTATCAGCAGCCTGAAATTGCCGGAAGGATTAACAACCCTTGGGGGTTCCGCTTTTGAAGAGTGTGTGAACTTAAATGAGCTGTACTTGCCTTCCGCGCTGAAAGAAATCGGGTCCAGAGCATTTTACGGCTGCAGTCTGCAGAGTCTTACACTGCCGATTGACCTGGAGGTGATTGACAGAAGCGCGTTTGAAAAAAATCAACTCAGATCGGTTGTAATACCGGAAAAGGTGCGCTTCATCAACTATCGTGCGTTTGTAAACAATCCGCTTCTTACGACGGTTCGTCTGAATACGGGGCTGCTGCCGAGAACGGTGCAGCAAGGTTACGCCAAAACGGGATATCCGACCAATCCGCATCCTTTCGGAGATGCGCTGACTCGCCTGGAAATTTATCGGGAGGAACAAGCGGATGCGGCGGTAAGGGATGCCCTGGCAACAAAGAATCCGCCTGCACTGGTTCATGTACTGAGCGAGGAGGAACGTAAGACAAAAGTTTTTGTTTCAAATGACGGAAAGGCAAGTTTGAAAATACAATCTTCGACGGTTTCGGATGATGCCGAATTGATTGTGGAACCTCTGGAACTGGGTGAGGAGGATCACAAGGCACTTTCCAAACTGGCAAAGGGAAAGACGTTTCAGCGATACGGTGCCTACCGGTTTTACCTGATAAACGCCCGAGGGGAAAAAATAGATTTGCATGAGGAATACAGCATTTCCTTTCATAAGTCCGCATTTATCAAAACGCCAAGGGCGTTAAGCAATGGTTTAAAAGAAACTCCTCTGTTGGGTGTTCCGGAAATCGTGCTGCAGGAAGAGGGCGGTACATGGATGCGCACGGGGGCGGATTTTGCGGAGGATGCGGCAACCGTAAGGGCAAGTCGTACCGGAAAGGTGACGCTTTTGGAACTGAAATATGTTCCGGATACATTCTCTGAGGAAGATTTGCATTACGGGATAGAGAATAAGGAGACGCTGGCACCTTTGAAATTTGTACTGCGCACAAATGTAGAAGGCGGAAACGGAACCGTCTCAAGCTTTTCGGAAGAAATAAAGGAAGGAACCCGTATTACGGTCCGGTTTATGCCGGATGAAGGTTATGAACCGGATAAGCTGCTTGTAAACGGAGAGAGTGTGGAGATACAAGGATTGTTTACATATCTGGTGATGAACGAAGACAAGGATCTGGTGATAAGCTTCCGGAAAAGAAACGAAGATACGAGCAAGGATGCCACGAATACGGATTCAAATACAGATACGAAAGAGGATGCGAATCCGAATACAGGTACGAAAGCGGATGTGAAACCGAATACCGGTACGGTAGCGGGCAGAAGCGGATCCACTTCCGGGATATCCAAAGGCGCTTCGTCAGGAAAGGTGATTCAAATCCGGAAAACTGCATGGGTGCAGGATGCCGGCGGATGGAGATACCGGGAAGACAGCGGTTCCTATGCACGAAACAAATGGTTACGGATAAAAGATTTGTGGTATTTCTTCAATCCAAAAGGCTATATGCACACCGGCTGGCTGCAAAGCGACGGCAAATGGTACTATCTGCAGCCGGAACAAGGTTCTGCGCAAGGCAGAATGGAAACGGGCTGGATAAAGGATCAGGGAAAATATTATTATCTGGAAGTTGCGGGAAGTCAGAACCGGCCACAGGGGTCGATGTATGCCGCAGAAAAGACGCCGGACGGCTATGCTGTTGATGCGGACGGTGCCTGGGTGGAATAGAAAAGGCAGAGAGAAGCAATCGCATATAACATAATTTTACGAAAATACAACAGATACAACAAACAGATTTTAATGATTCCCGGGAAGTGCTGATTTAATCAGTATAGCCGGAGAGTGCAGATGTCGTAGAGGTATGAACTCCGACATCTGCATTTTTTCAGGTTTGACCTCGAGTTTCCTTTGAACCATCGATCTTGCCCTACAAAGGTTTCTTATTAGGATTGTACGTTTTCGTCGGCGTTTTTTTGTGCGCGAAAAACATGTGCCAAAGTGGCACAAAAAAATCTTGCATTTCGGCATAAAATGAGGTATATATAATAATATAATTAGGTTAGCCTAATTAAATATTGAAAAGTACCTAACTATAATATCGGTACTGAGACGGAGGAACAGATGAAAAAGTTTTTTAGCGTATTATCCATAGTATTTGTAATGCTTTTGGCAGTCGGATGCAGCCGCGACATCAATCAGGGAAGTATGGATTCGAGTTCGACGGATGCGATGGCTAAGAAAAGCAGAGTTGTGGTTACCACTTCTTTTTTGGAGGATATGGTGGATCAGATTTCCAAGGGAAATGTGTATATCGATTTAATCATACCTGCCGGAGAGGATCCGCATGTGTATCTGGCAAAGCCGGAGGATTATAAAAAACTGGAGCAGGCGGATTTGGTTTTATACCACGGCTTGCATTTTGAGGGAAATATGATTGACGCATTGGAAGCAAAGGGAGTTGCGGTCAGCGAGCATTTCCCTGCGGACAAACTCGGCAGGATGGATGAGGACGGGGAAATGATTGTCGATCCGCATTTTTGGTTTGATCTGGAGTTGTACAAACTTGCGGTAAATGAGGCGACATCGGCTTTGATTTCGTTGAATCCGGGCTTGGAGGCGGAATACAGAAAGAATGCCGATGCATATACGGCAGAGCTTACCGAGCTGGATTCTTATGTGAGAGAAAAAATTTCTTCCATTCCGAAAGAAAGTCGATATCTGATCACACCACATGATGCGTTCAATTATTTTTCAAAGAATTATGACATCGAAGTGAAGGCACCGCAGGGTGTCAGCACGGAAAGTGAGGTGTCCACGCAGGACATTCAAGAAACTGTGGATTTTATTGTGGAACACAAAGTAAAGGCGGTATTTGCGGAATCCACAACGGATCCGGCAAGGATGAGTAAATTGCAGGAGGCTGCCAAGGCGAAGGGGCATGATGTCGTGATTGTAAGCGGAGAGGGAAAGGAATTGTATTCCGACTCCCTGGCGCCGAAGGGGCACAAAGGAGACACTTTTATCGATATGTACAAACACAATGTGGATCTGATTTACGAGAACCTGCATTGACAGAACTCCGGGGAATGCGGGCATTGCCGGAAGGGAGAACATCATGTATGAGGAATGGATGAAAGATACGAAAGGAGAAAGCGCATTGATCGAAATTGAAAATCTGACCATGGCATATACCGAGCTTCCCGTACTGCAAAATGTGAATGCCTGCATAAAATCGGGATGCATGACGGCATTGATCGGGCCGAACGGTGCGGGCAAGTCCACTCTGCTGAAGGGGATTTTGAATCTGATGAAACC
>JBHAEV010000046.1:0-3616 GCA_041855735.1 Lachnospiraceae bacterium | reverse complement strand
CTTTGCCTTGATTTCGGTCAATTGGGTCGTGTAATCCACATCTTCGGTTGCAAAGCTTTCTTCCGCCACCAACACATCCGATTTTCCCTTCGCCTCAAGCTCTTGCTTAAATGCTTCATAGATGCCGGTGGAGTATTCATCCGAATTGTTGTAAAGCACGGCAACGCTGTTGTATCCTTTCTCAACCACATAGTCCGCAATCGTAACACCCTGAAGCGGATCGGTAAAGCAAAGCCGGAACACATTGGACGGCTCCGTAATCGCCGTTGCGCTTCCGGACGGAGTAATCATCAAAAGTCCGTCCTTTTCCGCCTTGTCGAGGGTTGCAAGCGTCGCGCCGCTGGTCACTCCGCCCATGATCGCATTCACATTGCTGTCAAGCAATGCGTCATATGCCGTAACGGCAATGTCCTCCGCCGCCTGATCATCCATGAAATTCAAGGCAAAGGTGTACACCTTGTCTCCGACCTTCACGCCGCCGTTTGCATTGATCTCCTCAATGGCGATCTCCGCGCCCTGCTTTACGGAATTTCCGTAAGATGCCGCCGCTCCGGTCAAAGGTCCGAATGCGCCGACGGTGAACACCTCCGTTCCGGCTGCAGCCGCACTGCTTCCGCTTGATTCCGCAGCACTTGTTCCCGCAGCACTGCTCCCTGTTGTGCTTTCTGCCGCACCTCCCGCGCAAGCCGCCAGTCCGATTGCCATGGATGCGATCAATGCCATGCTCAATACTCTCTTTTTCATAATCTCTCTCCTCCATCCTGAATCTTGAAAAACTCTTTATGAAAGATAATATAGCAGGTATTTTATAACTGTCAAGAATGACGGAACGGATTTACCGGCTTAATACATACGAAAAAATTATATCTGATATAAGCGAAGAGAGGAGGTTTTACTCCTCCTCCCATTCCGATTTCGTGCTTTCGGTATTTCTCTCTCTCTGCATCAAAGAGTCCACCGCCGCCTTCGGATCCTTGCCCTCAAACAACACCCTGTTCACTTCCTCAACAATCGGCATGCACACATCGTATTTCTTTGCCAAAGCCATCGCCGCTTTTGCGGAATACACCCCTTCCACGACCATCTGTACTTCCTTGATGGCTTCCTCCATGGTCTTTCCCTGACCGATCAAAAAACCCGCCTTTCGATTTCTGGAGTGGACGGAAGCACAGGTAACGATCAGATCTCCGATGCCGGAAAGACCGGCAAATGTGTAGGAGTTTGCTCCCATTTTGATTCCGAGCCTCGCCATCTCGACAATTCCTCTTGTAATGATGGCCGCCTTTGTGTTGTCGCCGTATCCCAAGCCGTCGGAAATCCCCGCCGCAAGCGCAATGACATTCTTCAGACTCCCCCCCAGCTCGATTCCGAGCATATCCGGTGAGGTATAGACACGAAAGTACGGATTCATAAAAACATTTTGAATGTATTCCGCAACGGCTTTTGTCTTCGCCCCCACAACACAGGTGGTCGGCAATCTTCTGCTGACTTCCTCCGCATGACTCGGTCCGGACAAAACAGTCGCAATGCATCCCGCAATCTCTTCCTCAATCTGGTCCGTCAGAATCATCAATGTGCTTTCTTCGATTCCCTTTGCAACATTGACAATAATCTGCCCTTCGCGGTAATGCTCGCGCATTTGTCTTGCCACATTTCTGGTGTGAACGGACGGCACGGCAAGCACCAAAATCTTCGCATCTTCCATTGCCGTTTTCAAGTCCGCCGTGTAAATCAATTCCGCGGGCAGTTCCACGTTCGGAAGCGATTTATGCGCATTGTGTTCTCTCAGATGGCGAATCTCTTCCTCAAATGCGGACCAGACTTTTACTTCATGACCATTTTCGAATAATAATTTTGCAAGTGCAATCCCCCATGTCCCCGCACCGATAACACTTACTTTCTCCATAGCCCCTCCTTGTGCCGTATTAACGTGTTTCCTGTATTTTTGTCAACGCATCTTTTTTATTTTGCCGCGTTTTATGATTGCTTTTTCTTCAGCATTTTATTTTCCGTACCGTTTAGGAGTCTTTTAATATTATCCTTATGTCGATATACCGACAATGACGCGATGATCACAACCAGAATCCGGATTTCCGCTACATTCATCTCGCCGAAAACTCCGACGAATGACAAATAAACGGTTGTGCTGACCAGGGCGATCATCACAAAGATCGATGCCAGAGATACATATTTTGAAATCAGGAAGGTTATGACAAAAACGGCGGCACAGACCACGGCAACCCTCCAGTCCAGCGCTCCGATCAGACCCGCAATGCTCGCCACACCCTTCCCGCCGCGAAATCCCAGATGCGCCGGAAAGCTATGCCCGAGTACCACGCCGAGCGCCGCATACAATAGCAAAACGATTTCATTGATCTGCGTCGAATTTTGAAAGATCAGACGAAAGATCATGCACGGAATCCAAGCTTTCAGGAAATCACCGAGAAAAACCAGAATTCCCTTCTTCGCACCCATTACCCGAAATGCGTTTGTCGTACCGGCATTTCCGCTTCCGTGCTCACGAATGTCAATGTTTTGCAGCTTCCCCATCATATAGCCGGTTTGAATCAAACCGAAACCGTATCCGACCGCCAATGCAATCAATCTGTATATCATCGTCATCTTTTCCGCGACTTTGTCGCATCCTTTCTATAATTTTCGCTCCTCGGAATCATCCTTTCGCTCCATGATATGCAATCTTTGCCGGAATCATCCTTTCATGTCCTGTTACTTATCTCTCCTTGGAATCATCCTTTCGCTCCCTGACAATGAATTTCAAAGGCGTTCCCTTAAATCCGAACGCGTCGCGAATGCGATTCTCCAGATATCGCAAATAAGAGTAATGCATGAGCTCTTTGTTATTGACAAAAATCACAAAGGTAGGAGGTTTTACACTTGCCTGGGTGGCATAGAAAATCTTCAATCTCTTACCCTTGTCGGACGGCGGCTGCTGCATGACCGTTGCTTCCGTAATGATTTCATTGAGCACTCCCGTCTGAATCCGCAGGGTCTGATTCTCCCGCACCACATCGATCAAATCGAACAGTTTGTTCAGCCGCTGACCGGTTTTCGCCGAAATGAAGATGTATTCCGCATACTGCATAAAACTCAGCGTATTTTTGATCTTATCCGTAAACTCATAGATGGTCTTGTCGTCCTTTGTCACCAGGTCCCATTTGTTCACCGCTACAATCATACCCTTTCCGCGTTCATGGGCAATTCCGGCAATTTTTGCATCCTGCTCCGTAACCCCTTCAAAAGCGTCGATAATCAATACCACAACATCCGCGCGCTCCACCGCACTGACGGTACGAATAATGCTGTAACGTTCCAGATCTTCCTTGATCTTGCTCTTTCTGCGAAGACCGGCGGTATCGATAAAAATGTATTCTTCCTGATTACGAACCACTACCGTGTCAATCGCATCTCTCGTGGTTCCCGCAATATCGGATACAATCACACGATTGCTTCCGAGCAGCTTATTGATGATTGAAGATTTTCCCACATTCGGCTTGCCTACGACGGCAATCCGCAGTCGAGAGTCTTCTTCATCGGACGATGCGACATTGTCTTTAAAATGACCTGCAATCTCCTCCAGCAGATCGCCGATTCCGAG
>JBHAEV010000045.1:0-4497 GCA_041855735.1 Lachnospiraceae bacterium | reverse complement strand
TTTCCATTTCTGCCCTCCTATTCCCCCTGTCCATCCGAGGTTTCTATTGATGCATCTGAAGCCGGGTTGTTTGCGGAATTTGCAGACTCCCCGGAACTTGTCGTTTCCCCGGAATTTGTCGTTTCCCCGACCGCGGTTTCCCCAAGCTTTGCCTTCTCCTCTGCCATGGATTCGGACATCTTTTCGATATCACTTTCCAAACTTTCCCTGACTCTTGCCTTCTCCTCCCCGCTGATGGACGCATCCTCCATGACATATGCACTTTGCTTAATATATGCAAACAACAAAAGCTCATCGTTGCCGAGACGTTTTGCCGTATCCACCGCCTGTGAGAACTCACCTCTTCCGATTTCGATCCAATACCTCAGTACCGTCTGATCTGTGTTCAGCGCAATGCCGGAGAGAATCGTCTCCCTTTGCTTTGGTGTTAAGCCCTCCGAAAAAATGTGGGAACGGGCCAAAATGTATTGCACGTCACCGTTTAATTTCTCCAACGGAATACTTTTCAGCTCATCTCCGACTTTCACATATTCAGAGTGTAAGTAATACGAATATGCACGGAGTATTCTGTCTTGGAACATTACCTTGTTTCTCTGGAAAAACGCGGCGTAAACCGCCAGCGTCGCCAGTGTCGCTCCCATCAAGGGCAATGCGATTTTCATGGCAAGAAGGCTTGATTTTTTCACTCGGACGCTTTTTCTCTTTGTTTCTTGTTCCTCTTTATGAAAACCGGCGAGCAGATACTGAAAAAGTTCCTCTGTATTCTTTTTTTGCTGCAGATCCTTCAGCTTCGGCAATTTTTCATACAGCCCATTGCCGCCCTCATAAAAGTCCACGAACCGGTACTTTTCGGAAAGCACTGCGGCAGCCAACGCTTTGTATTGCTCAAAGAAACTATCCTCATCTTTGTCTTTTTGATCCCGCATTAAAATATAAGGGCATAAATTTCTGTCATACACCAGATTGTCGGGTGCCATACTGAAAGAATACCGTTTTGCCGACACTTCCAGTTCTGCACAATTCGCCAAAAGGCGATACTGATCGACTGTATCCAAATCCACGATATGCCCAAACCTGGTCATTCCCTTTGTTTCAAATACAAAGGTACATCCGTCTTCCGACTCCTCCGCCGTACAAGGCAGCATATTGGGCTGCTTATATGTCAGGAGAATCCTCTTTCCCTTTTCCATCCTGCATTTCGCATTGGTAATATAAATTTCGACTTTCTCCTCCATAAATTCCCCTCTTTCATATAATGTCCCTATTTTGTCCATACCATTTTATCCTCAACTGCAATCAGGCAATCACCGTCTGCAATCCCTTCTTCTTCAAACGTAAACCATGAACTGATGATTCTTCTTTGCATTTGTGAGCGATAAAAATCAGGCAATTTGAATAGAACCGGAAATCTCCCGTGATTTGCCATGATTTCCGTCATGGTATGTATTTTTTGCCTGCTATCGACGCAAATGTCCTTTTCAAACATCCCCGCTCTTATTGTGATATTAATGTACATCTTTCTTTTCTGCCTTTCGTTTTTGCGAATAAAGTGCCAATAAAAATCCGATGAGCCCCATAAAAATCAAAAATAAAATCCATACGGATAATGTTGGGGACGGATTTTGATTTTGTCCGCTTAAAGAACCGTATTTTATCCTGGATGTAAATATCGGAGTTTTCTCCATGCATTGCAATACATGTTCATGCGGAGAACGTTCCTCTTTTGGAGTGGTCAGGATCTCTCTCATAAGCTGAGACCGGTTTTCACTCTTTTTTTTCAATACCGCATCTCGCAGCAAAAGGCTTTCTTTTGTCAGAATATCGATTTCTTCGTACTCGTCCGTATATGCCGCAGAAGCTTCATATTGTTTTTCCTGCAAAGCCTCCGTATCAATTTTCAACGTTATGTTTTCTGTTATCTGCTCTGTCATGTGCATTCCCCTTTTTTACTTTCCTGATAATACCGCGTTTTCAAAGGTTGTATTTCTCTTTGTTTTGTGTATCATATGAGAGGGCATCCTGTTTTTACAAGATCCCCTCTCATGTCGGCAAGTATGCCAATCGCATCACCGTATTTCGGCAAATATCATATTTTTTAACTATACCTCTCTGGCAGATTTACCGCTTTTGCCTTTGACATATGCCTTTTTCTTTTCATCCCCCGACACAAAACCGTGTTTTTTTCGCTCAACGATGAATGTAGCCATACAAAAAAGAACACTTCCCGCAATCACCCAAATCATCTGTATCGGGTAATCATTTCGCTCCTCATTCATTGTACCGGTGTTTTTGCCTGTATCCGTAATTTTAATCGGAGCAACCGGAGATGAAATTTGCTTGTATGTCGATTTGTTCGGTAGGTTTCCGTTTCTGGAATAGGACAATTGCATGCTGAAGTCTTTCAAAAGTCCGGTATTTTCCCGTCTGCTCTTATCCGCTTCCGAAAGCAGGGATGTAAAAGCTTCGGCAATCATCGTTTCCGTGTTTTTATTGGAATTTCGAATCGTTTCTTCCAAATTTCTCACATTTTCATTGGCCGAGTGTTCAAAATCACGAACCTGTCTTTCCTGTTCCCGGATCGCATCCTGAAGCTGTCTTTGAGTTTCTCGAATGCTGTTATGTGCTTCTCGCATATGCGTATCGGAAATATTGGAATCAACCTGTGCATACGGATCGAATTTTTCAAATACCGCCATATAGTCTTCAGCTTTTTGAAGCAGGTTCTTTGCGTCATCCCGCATCATTTTCGAATCACTGTTCCATTTTCCTTCCATCTTATCAAGGATATCGTTTTCCACCGTATTCTTTATATCTTCAATCGGAATTTCAAACAATTCCTCTATTCTTGTCAGAATTCGGCGATCGTGATCCGTTTGATGCAATGTGACCGGTTCTCGAATCGGATATTCTATGGCAAACAGCTGCAAGGGAAGATCCAGTGAAAGCCCGTTTTCCTGATCCGGATTTACCGTGGTCGCCACAGCCCTTAAAATTCCTCTCGCCAACATTTCATCAATCCGTTCCAGCACAGATATCATATCGGTTCGCATCCGATCCGTCGGAGTTGCATTCGATGGGCTGGCATTCGATGGGCTGGCATTCGCCGGAGTCGCCTCGGATGGTGTTGCATTTGACGGCGTCCCCAGTACCATCTCCAGCTCTGTCCGAATCTCCCGCAAATGGGTATTTACCGCTTCGGTATTTTCCACTTGAATGTCTGTCAGCTTCAAATCCAGATATCCCCGCAATTCACCTCTGATTCGGGCAATTTCCTCATTAACTCTCCGTTCCGAGTGTGCATTGATTTCTTCCAATCTCGCATCCAGCGCAGTCTGATTGGCTGCAGCCCTGTTTTCCAATTCTGCCAGAATGGTTTCTTGTCGCAGGCTTTCCCCTTCTTCATAACGCCCGGATATCTCCAAAAGTTTCTCCATTCCATATCCATGCACCGGATTTCCATCTTTTTCATGTAGAATATCCACAGCCTCGACTACGGAAAGAAAATACTCGGTTTCATCCTCCAGTCCTTCACGCCCTTCTTTTATTTTGAAATATTCATTCTTTCCTTTGTCGATAGCTGCATCTATATCATTTCTGACATTTTCCGCAACCGTCACGCTCACTTGATAAAATTCTTTCGCAGAATCAAAGTCGACCGGCATCAGCTCAATGAAAATCCTCTCCGGAATAACCGCCGTATCCAGCAAAGAAGCAGGATTCACACCGGATAATCTCTCATAATCATTTTTGTTATTCTCCATTACCGTTTTGGCATTGTCCTGTGCCGCATGAAACTCTTTGAAAATGGAGCTGATGTAGGTGTATGTGATATTTTCATTCAGACCGGCACTAAAGTGAGCGATCCGCTCCACTACTTCCGACTTTACGCGGCTGTCCAGAGCAGGGCTGATTTGATAATCCAAAGTGATTCGGGACGGCGATTCATTGATGCTGTCCACCGATTCCGAAAATGATGCGGGAATCACGATATAGGTTGCATACTTTCCCGAAGAGATTCCCTTTCTTGCATCCTCAATCCCCGTCATGACAAAATCATCATCCGGAAAACTGACCATACTCTGTGAAAAATAAGTATTCACCCCATCCATCAAGATACCCGAGTCCAGATTCACAACGGCAATGGTCCTGGCTGCATCCATTGCCACATCAAAATTTTCCCCTGTTATACCTGCCGCATCATCCGGTACATACCCATCCCGACCGGTTCCAATCATCCATCCGAAAAGCAAACCGCTGAAGAATATGGCAATGATGATGCTAATCCATCTTGATATCCGTATATTTCTGTTGCTCATTTCATTCCCCATTGTTTTTATATCTTCCCATGAAACCGCTCTATATGATCGCAACCGCGATTTCGCCGTTTTTGATCATTTCCGTCATCTGCGTTTCAATGTTTTGGCATTCGGTATTATATGCCAAGATGGCATTTTTGTAGTTTTCCAGCTTTCCACTTCTTGACATTATCCTGTCCCG
>JBHAEV010000044.1:0-4672 GCA_041855735.1 Lachnospiraceae bacterium | reverse complement strand
TCGGTCAGGCAATTCATGGAATTGGCGGTATACATACCGGAACAGGAACCACAGGTCGGACAGACCTTGTTTTCATACTCATTCACTTCGTCCAGACTCATCTTTCCTGCCGCATACGCTCCCACCGCCTCAAACATACTGGAAAGGGAACGCTTCTCTCCGCGAATTCGGCCCGCCAGCATCGGACCGCCGCTGACAAATACGGTCGGTATGTTGAGCCTCGCCGCAGCCATCAAAAGTCCGGGTACGTTCTTGTCACAGTTCGGAATCATGACCAGTGCATCAAACTGATGAGCCATCGCCATACATTCCGTGGAATCGGCAATCAGATCTCTGGTGACCAGGGAATAACGCATTCCCACATGCCCCATCGCGATGCCATCGCACATGGCAATCGCAGGAAACATCATCGGTGTTCCCCCCGCGGCACTGACGCCCATCTTCACCGCATCCACGATTTTATCCAAATTCATATGCCCGGGAACCACCTCATTATAGGAGCTGACGATGCCGATCAGCGGCTTCTCCATCTCCTCTTGTGTCATTCCCAAGGCCTTGAGCAGGGATCGACCCGGTGCCTGCTGCATTCCCTTCGTTACATTGTCACTTCTCATATTGTCCTCTTTCTTACTTGAAATTCTTTTGTCTTTACTCTCGCATCTACGCTTTGAACTCTCTGACTTGCTTCCGTACAACCTTGCCTGTTTTAAGAGGATTCGATGCTTTGCAACCAATTCCTGATTACAGAAATTCCGCAATCTTGTCGCCCATCTCCTTTGTCCCCAACACGAAATCGCCGTCTTTAGCAATATCCGCGGTACGGAATCCTCCGGCAATCACGGATGCCACCGCATCTTCAATCTCCTTTGCCTCCCTGTCAAGACCGAGCGAATATCGAAGCAGCATCGCCGCACTGAGTATGGTTGCAATTGGATTCGCTTTGTTTTGTCCGGCGATATCGGGTGCCGAACCGTGACTCGGTTCATACAGACCAAGCCTGGACTCGTTCAGGCTCGCACTGGACAACATTCCGATGGATCCGGTAATAATGCTCGCTTCATCCGACAGAATATCCCCGAACATGTTCTCGGTTACAATCACATCAAATTGTTTCGGATTCATGACCAGCTGCATGGCACAGTTGTCCACCAGCATATGACAAAGTTCCACATCCGGAAAGTCTTTGGAAACTTCGGATACAATCTTTCTCCACAGTCTGGATGAATCGAGCACATTCGCCTTGTCCACACTGCACAGTTTTTTTCTTCGTTTTCTTGCAATCTCGAATGCCCGAACGGCAATTCGACGTATCTCCGACTCCGTATAGACCAGGGTATCCGTCGCGATGAGTTCCCCGTTTTCTTCTTTGGTATGTCGCTCTCCGAAATACAATCCGCCGGTCAGTTCTCTGACGATCATCATGTCAAAACCGCCGTCAATCAGTTCCGGTTTTAACGGGCAGGCATCGCGTAATTCCCTGTATAAATATGCCGGGCGCAAATTGGCAAAAAGCCCCAAACTCTTGCGAATCTGAAGCAATCCCGCTTCCGGTCGAAGATTCGGCGCAATATCATACCATCGGGATACTCCCACATCCCCGCCGACCGCTCCAAGCAGTACGGCATCGGCTTTTTTTGCAATTTCGATGGCTTCCTTTGTCAACGGAACGCCATGTTTATCGATGGATATCCCTCCCATATCGATTTCGGTAAAATGAAAATCATGTGAGTATTTTCCTGCTACAATCTTCAGTATCTTCTTTCCCTCACTGACAATTTCGGGACCGATGCCGTCACCGGGAATCAAAACAATATCAGCCTTCATCTTAATCACATACAGGCATGCACCTGCACACTCCTTTCATAAGATTGTTTCTATAATAATGCATGTTCCATATTTTTTCAACCACAGCTGTATAGCGAAAACGAATACTTTATATAACAAAACCCGGGTGCCGAAACACCCGAGTCACACTTTTTACTTTTTTTCAATCCAGGCGCCGTTGATATCCACTTCATATCCGTCCGGCGTCACCGTATTCCGGTAAAGATTTGCATTTTTCGTATCAAAATAATACCATTTTTCGCCGATATAATGCCATCCGGTCAATGCGTACCCGTCCGCACCGAAATAGTACCAGACATTGTTGATCAACCTCCAGCCTCCGACGACGCGATACCCGTCCGGTGTGATAAAGCTCCAATACGGTTCACTTCCTACCCATGTGCCTGCGCTCTGCTCCTCCAACGCATTTTGTGCGCGGATCTTTGCCTCCTCGGAGGAAACATGGATCCTCGGTGATGTCATCCAGTCACCGGTAACCGTCGAATTTCTTGCACTGATCGGCCGGACTTTCAATTCATAATAGCCGGATTTTGTCATATATTGCGACAAGTCGGCACTTGTGCTGTATACAATCTGTGTCCCGCCGACGGTTGCTGTTCCTCTTGTGAGCTTTAATTCATAACTCCCCGCCCCGGATGCTTCGCTCCAGCTCGCCGCGCCGGATTTGTCGAAGTTCACATTCGCAATCTCACCGACCTGATTCTCAAGAGACGGAAGATCCAATGTGACATTCAATGTCGTATTACTGTCCGCCCGTGTCGCCGTCACATAGGTACCGCCCGTGATGGTCAATTGCGACGCCTTTGTAATATTGAACTCATATCCGTCATCTGCCCGGAACGTGAACTTAATGCGGGGAACATCGGTATCCGTCCACACGAATCCGGTATTTTGCACTTCGTATTCCTCAAATTGATAGGTTCCCGATCCCGTGGATACGGAAATAAACTCTTCCCCGATCGTCTGATCCACTTGAATCTCGGATACGACCTTAAATGTGACGCGACTGATTTTTTTATTCTTTGTTGCCGCAAAAACACTGGTGCTCAGTCCGAACGACAAAGCAACCGCAAAACATGCAATACCAAATTTCAAATACTTTTTCATCCAATTCTCCTCATTATCACCCGAATCATTCCCGACTCAAAACCCTACTTCCCTATCAATTTAAACCAGATACCGGATAATGTCAATGAAAAAAGCCTTACAAAAAACTGTAAGACTTCTTTCTGTATTATTTTGCAATATCTTGCGCCCTTGATTCACGAATTACATTCACCTTGATCTGCCCCGGATACTGCATCTCTTCTTCAATCCTCTTTGCCACATCATGTGCCAGAATGACCATATCGTCATCCGTTACTTTTTCTGGAACAACCATAATCCGAACCTCCCGTCCGGCTTGAATCGCAAAGCTCTTGTCTACGCCGGAGAACGAATTCGTAATCTCTTCAAGCTGCTGCAATCTGGATGTATAGGTCTGTAATGTTTCTCTTCTTGCACCCGGTCTTGCCGCCGATATCGTATCCGCCGCCTGCACAATACAGGAAATCAGATTGTCCGCTTCCACATCGCCATGGTGGGACTCAATGGAATTCAGCACCACCGGAGACTCCTTGAACTTACGACAGATCTCAAGTCCCAGTTGAATATGAGAACCTTCCACTTCATGGTCAATCGCCTTGCCGATATCGTGCAGAAGTCCCGCTCTTTTCGCCAGTTTTACATCCAACCCGCACTCCGCAGCCAACATACCGCTTAAGGATGCCACTTCCACGGAATGCTTCAGCGCATTCTGTCCGAAGCTGGTCCGAAACTTCATACGTCCGATAATCTTCACCAATTCCGGATGAATGTTGTGAATACCGAGTTCGGCTACGGCAGCCTCACCGGCGGATTTCATAATCAAATCCACTTCCCTCTGCGCCTTCTCCACCATTTCTTCAATGCGCGCAGGATGAATCCGTCCGTCTACAATGAGCTTTTCCAAAGCGACTCTTGCCACCTCTCTTCTCACCGGGTCAAATCCGGAAAGAACAACGGCTTCCGGAGTATCGTCAATGATGAGTTCCACACCGGTCAATTGCTCAAGCGTTCGAATATTTCTTCCTTCACGCCCGATGATTCTTCCCTTCATATCATCGTTCGGAAGAGGAACCACGCTGACCGTCGACTCGGCAACATGATCCGCCGCACAACGCTGGATGGATGTCACGACAATCTCTCTCGCCCTCTTGTCCATCTCTTCCTTCGCCTGTTGATCATATTCTTTAATCAACTTCGCCTTGTCGTGCTTCACTTCCTCTTCGATGGACTGCAGCAGAATGACCTTGGCCTGCTCCGTCGTCAATCCGGAGATCTTTTGAAGTTCGGCAATCCCCTCTTCATAAAGCGCCTCGACATCCTTTGCTCTGGCTGCGATCCTCTCCTCTTTCTCATGTATCGCAGACTCTTTCTTGTCCATCTGTTCCTGCTTCTTTTCAATCTTCTCTTCTTTTAGTAAAACTTGTTTTTCATAACGTTGCAGTTCGGCTCTTCTTTCCTTCACTTCACGGTCAAGTTCGTTCTTCGCCTTGATCGATTCTTCTTTTGCTTCCAGAAGTGCTTCCCTCTTCTTCGCCTCCGCGGTTCTGTTCGCTTCCTCTATAATCTTTCTGGATTGAGATTGTGCCGAACCCACCTGCGCTTCATAGGTCTTGATTCTTCTTTCAATCGCAAGTTTCCAGCATATAGGTCCCACAATCAGTCCTGTCAGTAAAACTGCAACGAAATATCCTATAACATGTGTCACAGGAATACCTCCTTATTTCGTTTTCATTGTACTTGA
>JBHAEV010000043.1:0-3675 GCA_041855735.1 Lachnospiraceae bacterium | reverse complement strand
ATCGGCAAGCTGCTTCAAAAGCGCAAACCCTTCCGCCCCGCCAAGTCCCATGCCGCCGGACACGATGATCTTGGCATCGGTCAGACTCACCGTTTCTTTTACGGACTTCACCACTTCCAACACTCTGGTGCGAATTTCTTCATCTTTTACAAACGGTCCGATTCTGATCAGTTCTCCTCTTCTTCCCTCCACTCTTTCGGACTTGTCCATCACGCCCGGTCTTACCGTAGACATCTGCGGACGGTGATCCGCACAGAGAATGGTTGCCATCAGATTGCCGCCGAATGCCGGTCTGGTTTGCAGGATATTGCCGGTTTTTTCGTCAATTGCCAATGCGGTGCAGTCCGCCGTCAAACCGGTGTTGCAATTCACCGCCAGACACGGACCGAGATCGCGCCCGATGTGTGTGGCGCCGAGGAGCAGAATTTCCGGTTTGAACTGTGCAATTGCCTTTCCGACGGATATGGAGTATCCGTCCGTGGTATATTGATTCAGCTTTTCATCTTCAATATAGTAGACCTTGTCCGCACCGTATTCAAAAAGTTCGTTCACCAGACTGTCCGGCACTTTTCCGCCGATTACGGCACAAAGTTTTGAGCCTCTTGCATCCGCAAGTTTTCTGCCTTCGCCGAGGAGTTCCAATACGACAGACATCAGTTTTGCTTCTCTGTGTTCGGCAAATACCCAAACATCGGTGTATAAATTCTTATCTTCCATATTTCCTCCTACCCAATGATATGTTTTTGCTTCATCTTTTGTACCAAAGTCGCAGCCATTTCATCAATGCTTCCGCTGAGCATCTCTCCCTTGCCCTTTTGCGGCGGAGTAAAGGAACGATACACTCTGGTCGGGGATGCCTTCAATCCGCAATCCGCCGGGTCCAATTTCAAATCCTCGTGGTTCCAGACCGTAATTTCTTTTTCATAGGCGTCCACAATTCCCCGAACACTCATATATCTCGGCTCATTCAACTCCTTGATACAGGTCAAAAAGCACGGCAGCGGCACTTCAATCACTTCATATCCGTTTTCCAGCTGTCTTTGCACTCTTGCTTTGTTTTCGGTGATTTCTTCGATTTTCTGCACATAGGTAACCACCGGAATCCCCATTCGTTGCGCCACCTGCGGGCCGACCTGCGCGGTGTCGCCGTCAATCGCCTGACGTCCGCCGAAAATCAAATCCACATCGCCGATCTTGCGGATTCCTGCCGCAATCGTAACCGATGTGGCGCAGGTATCCGCCCCGCCGAACACTCTGTCACTGAGCAGGTACGCTTCATCCGCACCCATCGCAAGGCATTCCCGAAGCATATAGCTAGCCTGAGGAGGTCCCATGGTAATCACCGCCACCACCGTTTCCGAATTTTGATCCTTCATCGACAGCGCCGCCTCCAAAGCATTGGCATCGTCGGGATTCAAGATGGAGGGAACACCCTCCCTGATCAATGTACCCTTTACAGGATCAATCTTTACTTCATTGGTATCCGGTACCTGTTTGACACAGACGCATATTTTCATCTCAATCCTCCTTTACTTGAACAGCTTGTTTCCGATAACCATTTGTTGAACCTGACTGGTACCTTCGTATATGGTAAAGACTCTGCAATCCCTGAACATTCTCTCCACTTTATAATCCTTGATAAAGCCGTAGCCGCCGTGCAGCTGTACGCATTTTTGCGCAATTTCATTGCAGATTTCCGATGCGTAATATTTCGCCATGGATGCCGCCAGCGTTGCGTCCTGATTGGTATCGATCAGGTATGCCGCACGATAGGTCAACTGCTTTGCCGCCTCCTGCTTTGTGCAGATATCCGCCATCATAAAACTGAGAGCCTGGAAATCCGCCAGCCTTCTTCCGAACTGTTTCCTTTCCTTCATGTAGCGAATGGTTTCATCGATGCAGCCTTGCGCCACACCGATGGACTGCGCCGCAACGCCCAGACGCCCCGTATCCAGTGTAGCCATCGCGATCTTAAATCCCTGACCTTCCATTCCGAGGCGATCGCTCTTATGTACCCGGACATCTTCCAGAATAATGTCACTGGTTGCGCAACCGATGATTCCCATTTTATTCTCCGGTTTTCCGCAGGATACTCCCGGAAGTTTCATGTCCACCACAAATGCACTCACACCTCTGGTTCCCACACCCTGTTCGGTTTTGGCAAACACAATGGCATAGTCCGCCAGCGGAGCCATCGTAATAAAACATTTTCTTCCGTTTAAAACATAATAATCCCCGTCCTTTTTCGCCATCGCGCTCATGCTTCCCGCATCCGATCCGGCACCCGGCTCCGTGAGTGCAAATACCATTTTTTTCTTGCCCTGCACCACGGGAGTCAGATATTTTTCTTTCTGTTCGGCATTTCCCGCCATCAAAATCGGACCGCCGGAAAGCGAATTCGGACTGGACACATAAATGCTTGCAACCCCCGAAACCTTTGCGATCTCCTCCATCACGATGACATAACTCAGCGCATCCGCTCCCTGTCCGCCGAGTTCTTTTTTTATTTTCACACCGAAGAAACCTGCTTTTGCCATACGATCGAGGATCTCCTCCGGAAATACGCCGGTTTCCTCCACATTATCCAGTATTTCCCTGGTGAATTCTTTTTCGGCAAACTCTCTGGCCAGCTTTCTTATCAGCTCATGCTTCTCACTAAAATAACATTCTGCCATACGCTTTTCTCCTACTGTTTTTCCATTGATTTTCTATTGCTGTTCCGCCGCCGTTTCCCACAGCGGTTTCTCACGGATTTTTTCACGAAATTTCTTTCCGCTTTTCTTTCGGATTTCGATTCACGGACTGATATTTTGCCTCTTTTGATGGACAACCTCTCGCAGTCTTTTTACATCCACTTTTTGATTCGCGGTAAGCGGAAATTCCTCAAACCGCAGGATCTCGGAAGGAATCTTATAAGAAGCCAGCTTCTTTCTTAAAAACCGGTAAATCTCATCATCCGAAAGTTTCGCATTCTTTTCCGGAATAATGCATGCCAGAATCTCTTCCTGGACAACATCCGCCTTCACTCCGATCACCTTTACTTCTTTGATTCCGTTTACCTGCTTCATACATTCTTCGATTTCCGTCGGGGAAATGTTTTCACCGGCACGAATGATCATCTCCTTGATTCTTCCCGTAATATGCAGCCTTCCCTCTTCATCCAGATACCCCGCATCGCCGGTCTTCAGCCAGCCGTCCTCTGTAAAGGATTCCTCCGGCTTTCTCTTGTAATATCCCATCATGGTATTGTATCCGCGAACCAGAATTTCACCGCATCGAAGCAGGCGACATGCTTCCATGTCCGCATCGCTCTGGAAGCAAATGTCAAAGGAATTCGTTGTTGAAATCTTCACTTCCACATGTTCCACGGCTCTTCCGCAGTTTTGTGACTTTGAAACAATATCCTCCTCCCAGTCGGCAATGCTCACACAGGGCGAAGTTTCCGTCTGTCCGTAGGACGGTTGGATCCTGGCTCCCTTCAGCCTGCCGCACACTTCCAGATATTCCCCCGGCGAAATCGGAGAACCCGCAATGATTCCCGATACCAGAGTTTTCGGAACAAGATCTTTGTACTCTTCCTTTCGAATCATTGCCAGGAACATGCTCGGCACTCCGTTGAGTATCGTACATCCTCCGCTCACAATGCTGTTCCACACATCCCGCGTCTTAAACCGT
>JBHAEV010000042.1:0-3606 GCA_041855735.1 Lachnospiraceae bacterium | reverse complement strand
GGGGCTGCCTTTTCGTATATAAAATCAAAATTTACACCGTTTTTAATCTGTCTCAGAAGATGATCTTCCGGAATCATAAAATCCATGTCAAGGATTACCATCCGGATTTGTCCGCTTTGTTTTCTCATCGTAAAAATGACCTCCTGCAATTGATATAATAAATATACCATACAGAAAGCCATTTCTCTTTAGTTTGTCAACAGATCCACTTAAGGATACTCTCTGATTAAAAGTTATATCAAAGCGGATCTTACGGGGAAAGTACCTCATAAGATTCGCTTTGGATTGATTGTATCATGCGGTGCAAATCCGGCGTGAAAAACGCTTTAATCAGCGTTTTCCTATCTTTTGTCTTGATAAATCCTGCTTCTATGTCCTACATCAACAAGGACTAATACGATCTCATTATCTTGTATATCTGCTAAAATTCTATAATCGCCCACTCTGTATCGCCATTGTCCGCTCCGATTGGCTGTAAGTCCTTTTCCGTGCAAACGAGGATTTTCACAGTCCATAAGGTTCTTCTCAATCCATGCCTTGATGATTTTTTGTGTCTGCTTATCAAGCTTCTTAAATGCGTTATCGAATTTTTCCGTAGTAACAAGCTGATACTTCATAATTCAAGCTCTTTCCAAAGCTCATGGATGGGTCTTGTTTTTAATGTTTCCGCTTGTTTTTCGGCTTCATACTCTGCAAATACATTAAGGTCATATTCCTCCTCAATGCGTTCAAGCATAGTGATTCGAATGATTTCGGACAATGTGCTGTTATTATGTTTTGCGTAGGCTTTGAAAATATTCAATTCTTTTTCCGGAACTCTCAGGCTGATTGTAGACATATCAATCTCCTTTCTATTGTGTAATGCAATTGTATTACATTTATTAGGAACCGTCAATAGCGAAATGGAAAGACGTTCGTCAGTTTTCCTGTTAAAAGGAAGTGCCGATTTCATCGGCACTTCCTTAAGCATCTTCCCGGGTTTACAAATCCAGCCAACGCATTTCCAGGGCTTTCATGGAAAGTGTTGTGCGTTTTTCTCCACGGACATACAGATCGGTGGAAAGTTCCTTGTCGGAATTGTTGATCACCGCAATCTTTTTTGTGTTTTCGAATACCGCTATTTCGGTATTCGGATTGCTGACAAAATAGGTTTTCAACTCCGATTCCATACCTGCCGCATAGTAGAGCGCGCGAAGCAGGAGTCTGGAATTTTGCGGGGAGTAGGGGAGTCCGGCGAAGTAGACGGATCGTCCGGCTTTGAAGGTATTGACGGCAAGTTGTACATATTTTTCATCCATGGAGAGCACTTGGTAGTTCTCGCCGACGGCATACACACCGGGACATCCCTCTCCGAAATCCAGATCTTCGGTAAGATCTTCCAACAGGAAATGATTTGGATCGCAGGTGTGGTATTTGTCGGTGCTCATCGTATAGCCGATTTCCTTTTCCACACCCATGACATCGGAAAGCTGGAAGAAACGTCCCTGATGCTGATAGGCGGTGGCATCGCCCACGCCGATGAAACCTCCACCGTTTGCCACCCATTTTCGAAGGGTCGTTACGACTTCTTCGTCCGTCCAATGGTCATATCCGCTCCAGGATGTGCCGTATGCGCCCGCATTGATGATGATCTTGATGTCTTCGGAAATGCCGGCCTTGAGATCTTCAAAATTGATGAATTCCACATCAATCGGCATTCCGCTCAGACACTCAATCACTCCCACATAACTGTAAATTTCCCGATACCGGATGGCATGGTGCACCTGATTGCTCATCCAGCGACGGATTTCGCCCCAACAATTTAAGATGGCGACCTTAAACGGTGCGGTATAGGCCTTACTCTTCTTCGTTTCTTCCCGGATGGTTCGAAACTCCGTGACGATGTTTTTGACGGTATCGATAAAACCGGGCCAATTCAGGGCAAGTTTCAGATATCCGCCGTATCCGATGCGATCCAGCGGGGATACGAGCATGGCGCGTCTGGCTTTTTGCCAATTGGATTTGGCCTCTCCGATCGGATCGCCGCCCTCTGTAAACACATCCGGGAAAAAATAAGGCAGGAGTCTGCCCTCGGTATAACCGCGCCCTTTGATGTCGGATATCATGCGCATCGTGACGCCGTCCCCCACCGAGCCGACCACCGCATCCAGTCCGATGTTTTTGAAGTATTTGCCGAACGGCTCCGTGCCGATCCAGTGATCGCCGAGAAACATCATGGCTTCTTTGCCGTAACTGTGCACGATGTCCACCAGTTCTTTGGCAAGTTTTGACACCTCGATTTGCTGAAATTCGATAAAGTCCCGGAATTCCCTGGATGGCGGCCGGAACGTGGAATTGTGATAGCCCTGATCCACGATGAATTCCGGACGGAATTTGTAACCTGCCCACTTTTCGAATTGACGTAAAATATATGGGCTGACACTGGCACTGTAACCGAACCATTCCACGAATTTTTCCCGTTTTTGATCGTCAAATGTGAGCGTGAACTGATGGAAGAAGGTGGTGAAACGAATGACGTCGACATGCGGATTCTCTTCACAAAATCGTTTTAATTTCTCTTTCACATAGACCCGGGTCTTCGGCTGACGCACATCAAAGGTCATCTGATGCGGCGCATCCTGCCAGTCATTCGTAATGAAATTGTACATATGCACGGGATCCCAAATCAAAAAAGCGAGAAAGCTGACGGTATACACATGAAAAGGAATGGTTTTTACCGTAACAAAACCGCCGGCCTTGTCATAATCCCAATCTGTGACCGGTACGACTTCCCCGGTGGTGCGGTCGATGACTTCCCACCACTGCTTCGGATCGTCGATGTCGTTCACTTTCAATTGCTCCGTATGAAAGCCCTTCATCAAAACAATGTTCAATGTATCGGAGAATGCCGTATACCGGTCGGTAATCAGGTATTCCTGCTGTACTTCTTCCGGGTTTTGCAATGCCCAGTCATTGTCTTTTCGGGTCGTATAATAGGTTGCGTAAATTTTCTTTTCCACATCGGTCAGCTCTTTCGGCATCAAAGTGCCGTCGCAGTCCCGAATGGCATCCGCATCCAGCTCCTTGATCAGAGCCAGTGTTTCATCGACCATGTCAAGGTCGGTAGGTAGCGTTAAATGTCCGCCTTTTATCATTGTTCTTTCGTCTCCTGATTTTTAGTCGAGAATCATGCATCATGGTTCGTATATCCCCGATCATGCAGGGATGATGGATTTACTTCATCCCGAAGATATGGCAGAGTAAATCGTCCCGGCCGGGCACCGTCGGAAAAATCGGAATCACGATGTAATTCACATTGATGAACAGACCGCCATGAAGAAAGTTCGCGGGAATTTGGCGGTTTGGAATTCGAATCCTGCCGAAATACAGGCGGCAGGCAGTACAATCTTCCTTTGTCATTTGAATGAATTATAAAAAAATAAGGAATGAAATACTATACGGATATTGCTACATATTTTATCTATATTGCATTTTTTATTATTGTTAAATATAATAATAAAATGTATACTTTGATGGAGAAATGGTAGAATGTGAGAGATAACTTATGTCAAATAGACAATTCAATATCAATTCCGATGAAATTCGGCCGATCAATGCGACCTTGCG
>JBHAEV010000041.1:0-3522 GCA_041855735.1 Lachnospiraceae bacterium | reverse complement strand
GCAATCCGGTTTCTCATTTGCTTTATGGCAAAATAGTAATGCATTGCAGCAACCAGTTTCTCGGGATAGGAATTCTCGTCTTTTGAATGATTACAAGCCGCTTCCAACTGATAACATTTGTGAATCAAATATTTTTCGGATTTACTAAGAGCAACCCCTGTTTCTTTCTCTATTTCTTTCACTGTAACATCTACTTTTTTCACATCATAGTTTACAAAACTTTCATTTGTATACAGATTCGGATAAAAAGCTTTTACGGAATCAACTTTTCCATTTTCCGTAGCGTCCGCCTTGATGTCTTTCGGAATAATATCCTCCCGCTCATAATACACCAACGGCATTTTTTCCGTATATAAAATCATTGCCTGCTGAATCAGACCATTCTGTGTACACCACATAATCAATTTGGAGTAATCCGTTGCTTTCGTTTCGACCTCGGAGCTTGTGTTATCATCAAGGAAAAACTTTTCTTTAATTTTATTGATCAGTTCTTTGAACGCAACAAAAAAGAATACCGCCCTGTCATCATGCTTTTCTTTTCGAATTGCATCAATCCCTTTCATTAATTCAATGAAATGATCAATATTCTCCTTGATGTTCTTTAAGTTTGTATCCAATAGCTGAATATTGTTGATGCTGATATTGTCCGAGAAATCCATCATCGCCTTAATCATGGATTCCACCGCTCGATACAGCTTCCCAGTATCATCCTTCTCCGTTTCCTTCTCACAATCCCTCGTAGTTAATTGTTCGTATTCCCGATACGCTTTGCTCAACTCATTTGCATTGCCGAAATTCACAAAGGTTTCCGCTCCGTTGATAAGTCGATACATGTGATACGCATATTTCAAAGAAAACATACGATGCGGTTGAAGGAAATGGTTGGAATACACAATTTCACTGCATTCCACCCCCTTAAAGGAAAGAAAACGAATGATTGACGTCATCAGAAAACTGATGTCCCGCAGTCCGCCGGTATAATCAATATAAACCTTCTCGATATCGGACGTATACTCGGAGATTTCCGCAATTATTTTGGAATAATTCGGGGATACTCCTCCAACCTGATCGGAATGATTACGATCCTCTTCATAATAAATCGGTTTGATTTTTATTTCACCGGAACTCTCCTCTTTCAATATCTTTTCCAGCCACTCCACCTGCCCCTGATCTTTTGCAAGCTTCGAAACAATGCAGATCACTTTTGTAATATTGTGTTCGTTTTGTTTGGCCAAGCGTAGCAAAAGTTTAATGGGCGCCTCATTGGTCTGCGTCCCGATGAACTCGATGTCCTCCGTTTCATCGAAATTGTCAACAAGATTCCGACCGGACAAATTGTAATAATATGCAAATTGTTTTTCGGTTTTCCCCTTCTTTTTGTCTGCTTCTATGTCATCATCGGTATATTCCTCTTTGTATCCTGTATTCTTGTCAATTCTCTTATACTTCTTATCACTTAGGAACACCAAAATTGCCGCATTGATGTTATTGCTTTCCTGACTTCCCATTCCGTACCTCCCCTGACATGATGTCCAACAATCTCAAACCTTTCTGTCTGCTTAACCCGACTCATCCGATACAAGAATTTCAAAGACTTGGAAGCATTCCTCCAATACCTTTTTAAAATCTTTGCCGTCTTTCGCATCTTTACGCATTCCGAAATGATTCATGTCATTTCTTGCATCCCGAACTTTTCCCCATTCCCCCTGAACAGTGATTTTTTTCGGATTATGCAATTTATTCTCTATTTTTTCGTCGAGCTCTTTGACAATCTCTCTCACAGTGACCTTTATGCACTCCTTCTCGGCATCTGCTACGGATTCTTCCTCAGCAGATGGATTATTGTACTCTCCTTCGTTCAACACGCTTTCCACACAATTTCTAAGCTCAAAATTCAGTACGTACTCATCATCGGGATCGGAAGTATTAACTCGTTTCCCATTGTTTTTCATCTTTATGAGAGATTCATTATCTTTTCCGAGCAACTTGAGCAACTTGTGAATAATCATTGTTACATATGTTTCGCGCAAGGCGGTCAGACCCTGCTGTGTAAGATTCTTATCAATGCACCATCGAATGGTATCCACCCCTGTATGAAGACAGTTTTCACCCTTAAAATCACTATTGACGGAATTGAGTGCGTAATCCAACAGATTGTCCAGCGGTGCAAAATCCGACTTGCCGCTTTTCAAAGTTTCCGGTTCATATTTTATCTTTTCTTTCAATTTTTTTATCTTTTTTACCGACGCTGCAATGCTTTTTTCCTTATTGTCATGACTTCCACCGCGGCAATTCAAAACATTTTGCGTGAATGATTTCAGCAAATCTGCGGTTTTCTTGCTTTTTACAAGTATTTGAAAACGTTCACTCCTCGTTCCTTTTTCCTTAACTTCTTCATCTTTCATCGCCTCCGTCAGATCCGACAACATCCCGGCATTGCCGTTTTTGACAAATTCATGGGAGGCATTCGCCCAGTTCAGGATATCGTCGTAAATCTTCAGATCAAGAATCGGCTTCCGCTCCTCCTTCGTTTCAAACACCCCATAATAAATGTGGCGAACGGTGATGTTCTTGAGTGCCTTCGCATACGCAACCAGCGGAAAATACAGCATCGGCAGGAATCGGAAGCCATGGGTTGCATCCAAAACAATCTCATCCCCGTCATTCAAACTGTCAAACATGATTTTGAAGATTTTCAGAATCTCCTGTGCATTGTGCCCGTCCGGGATATCTACGGCTTTCACCTTCGGAATCTTCATTTCGTCTTCAAAAAACGGTCTCAGTCCTTTTTCTGTTATTTCCTCACCGGTGTTTCGATCTTTCCTGTAATATCTCTCCCAATTTATGTCTTTTGCATTTTTTGTCAAAAGACAAAGGACTCCGGAAAACATAGTGCCGTTTTTTTGCAGAAGCTTGCATATCGACTTTTGAACCAGTCTTTCTTCCGAAATACCCCCTTCATTTCCTTCCAGATAATACTTACATTTGGAATACATTCCCGTCCCGACAAACGTTATAAAAACCAAGTTCTTCTCTTCTTTTTCTCGGATTTTCCCGCTCTTTTCTCCATCTTTCATTGCATCCCCCTCTTTCCGATCATATTATTGTCGCTTTTGATACAAATCCCGCACCTGATTACGGCTGCGGTACATGATCTTCCCGATAATCCTTAATCACATGATCCGCCGCAAACAGATCCGGACTGATGTCAAAATAGTGGTAACCGCGGATTCCGCCGGACTCGCTGATTGCACCGTTTCTCCACTCGTTGTCGCTGTCCCAGGTAGCGTCCATGAGAACCCATCTTCCGTTTAAGTACGCCTCATTCCACGCGTGATTGGTATGCTTGTTCAGATCCAGATTCTCCGGCCATTGTTTCGAGGAAATACCTCTTGCGAATCCGGATACTTTCTTGGTCGGGATGCCGGCAGCCCGAAGGAGTGCCGCCAGCAGATTGGCATACCCTTCACAAACCGACCGCTTGGAGCGCAGGGTGCCGAGCGCCGAAAAATCTCCGATGTT
>JBHAEV010000040.1:0-5813 GCA_041855735.1 Lachnospiraceae bacterium | reverse complement strand
CAGATGTTCCCGAAGCGGTGCTTTGTGTTTCGGTATCAAGCTGAGCGACCTGAGCGGACTTGAACAGGTCGTATTCCGAAGAAGTCGTTTTCTCTTTGGACATGCCCGGAATCCATTTTCCGTCGCTTCCTACATAATATCCGTTGATCCAGGTATCGGTCAGCATCTTTCCGTCGCTTCCGAGGTAATAATCGCCGACCCAGTCGTTTGTTACCAGCGCGCCATTGAGTCCGGCAAAGTACCAGGATCCGCTTTCACCGTGAAGCCACATATTGGAGTACATATAGCCTTTGGCATCAAATCCGTAGTGTTTATTGTCGATCTTTCGGATGACATTGCTCGGATAGCTACCGTCGTCGTTTTGATACCACCAGCCGCCGATGGTGTCATGTCTCCATACCCCTGCCATGGACAGTATGGAAAAAGCAAAGCTGAACAACAATGTAAAAACAATTACCAATACATTCTTTCGTTTCATCACAAACCTCCTCATATAGTCAAGTGATTTTTAAAAGCACACGGGCTTTTCAGCCCAATCTTTTTGTGTAAAGCGGAATCGATTTTGATATTTTTTGATCATTCGCAGGCGGCAGGCTGAACTGCCGATTGGAAAGAATCAGCTTCCGGATGCGGTGGGATGGGATCAGCCTCCGGATACTTTTGCATTCGGACATCGCTCACAAATATACCTCCATACGAAATCGAAATCCTCGTTTCGGACATAGATTTGATTTCGCATGAGCATTTGACAAAGGTATATGGTGTTGCGGTTTCGCCTGCCGATGATGCTTCGAACCGACCGAAACTCGGATTCCTGGATGTTTTTGGAACGCACATGGATTCCCATACCCGTCAGTGTCGGATTTCCCGCGATACTTCCCGCCGCCGACAGCAGAGTGCCGATTGCCTTGGCTTTTTGAAACTGCCGATCCACATGAATGTGTAAAATTTTTTTCTCATCCATTTCAAACAGCACCGTATACTGAAAGCCGTACAGGATTGCCAGTATGAGATAGGCAATCAGGGACAGTGCAATCAGGACGCACACGAGAATCCGAAAGCCTTTGTGAAGGAGAACATTTTTGATCCAGGAGCCGATATCCCCGTCAAACACGGCAAGGAGAAAGGAGAAGCACACCAGACCGACCAGAATCCGACCGAATATCGAAAGGATCGTCAACAGAATGGACGGATTTCTTAACATCGGAAACCTGTAAATCCATCGGTATTTGTTGTCCGGGCAAAGCAAAATGCCGCCGTCATTGGGAAGGGATTCCATGTTGTTCATATTGTATACATCCTCCGATTCTTCTAAGAAATGGTTTATTTCGGCATTCACAAACCGCGTTACACTGCCTCAATCTGTTTGGTTCATGATGCCGTTTCATCCGGGGCTTGACGTTCGACCGGTGTTCCGGTTCACCGATACTGCCGGGTCTGCACTGCGAACGGCACTTACTTGATCACCACCACATGGCATCGGGAGCATCGGTCACGGGATATCGCATTTTTGGTGCCGCAAATCGGGCAGATCGCATAGGTGTCGCGACTCTTGTCATATTTTTCATAGTAGCAGTTAAACTGCGGATGGTAGCGAACCCTGTCGCCGATCTGCAGATAGTCGTAATACGAGGCGAAGCTTTTGCTGTGTTCGCGTTCCTCCAGTTTCTTTCTGCCTCCCCTGTCTTTTCGGATTTCGACGATGTAATACGTACAGGTGGCATAGCCTTCGCTTTTGTTGTCGTGCTTTACTTTGGTGTACTTGTCCACTACCGTGCCGTCCCACATCCCTTCCGAACTTTTCACGATTTTGTACAGCAAAGAGGCTATGATAAATGCACCGGATATCCACACAGCCTGTGCAACATTCATCGGCTCCCCTTCCATCACGCTGATTGCGAACAGGATGACAAATGGAGCGAGAAACAAAACGAAAGCGAAAAATACGGTAGCGATGCGTCCCTTTTTTAAAGCGGTTTGAATGGAGATATCATGGATTTTTTCGGAAAATCCGATTCCCCCCCGGTCTGTGCTTCGGAAGGAAGCGGGGTTTGTCGGGACAGAGGACAATGGTACTCCGCACATTGTGCAAAAAACCGCATCGTCCGATATTTGCGTGCCGCATTGCTGACAAAACATCTTTATCACCTTCTTTCTGTAGTTTAAAGAAAATTCAGGAAGAATACATAGCAATTCGTTCTTCTTATGTTGATTTTAACAAAAAACACTGAAAAATAAATGGAAAATTATCATATGGTCATGCCAAAAACATGGCATAATTCCTGCCGTGAATATTGATGACCCTTTTTTCCTATGTTATAATTGTCGGAGAAAAAAGAAAGGAATGAGGTGATTTTCGTACTTTTTGACGGGTATGCGATTTCACCGAAAGATGATGTATGTTCTCCGAGCGACTTGATGCACTAATGAGTATTTCGAAAACCAGCAACCGTTTACTTGCCAGAGCAATCCATATGGACAGCTCTCACATCGGCAGACTTCGAAACGGTACAAGACCTTTGCCGAAAAAGCATGATTTTCTTGCAGCCATTTGCCTGTATCTGGCGGAGCATTTCAAGAACGAGTATCAGATCCATGCCGTTAAAGAGTTGACCGGCATCAGTTCGGTCACACTGGGTTCCGTTCAAAATACGGCGAAATATCTGGAGCACTGGCTGCTGGAGCAAAAACAACCGCGTATTCAGTCGGATTTGATTTCGGACTATCCGGAGGAAGCGGAGAAGGGCAAAAATCCGGATGCCAAATTGCCGACGCAGGTGAAATTTCTCTACGGAAACGCGGGGAAGCGCAAGGGAACGGAGATGTTCTTTCTGAAAATTCTGCAAGAGTCCGAGCCGCAGACCTTGCTTCTGTTTTCGGATGAAAACATGGCATGGATGTACGAGGATCCCGCTTTTGCCAGAAGATGGACGGAGCTTTTCACCAAGGTCATCATGAAGGGAAATCGAATTCGGATCATACACACCATATCAAGGGATATGAACGAAATCATGGAAGCGCTTTTGAAATGGCTTCCGATTTATATGACCGGGATGATTGAACCGTATTATTATCCCCGTCTGAGAGACGGCGTGTTTCAGTACACCATGTTTATCGCCCCGAAAACATCGGCTTTGATATCGTCTTCCGTGCGTCAGCATACCGACGGGATGCTCAATATACTGATCCATGACAAAACCGCCTTGGATGCGGTGGCTTTGGAATATGAGCAGTATTTTTCGCAGTGCCGGCCGCTGATGCAGATTTACACGGAGGCGGACAATGTCGGTTATCGCAGGGCGATCATCGGACTGACGGGAGCGCAGGGGAATGTCTACATTCACAGTGATACACCGCCCATGTTTGCGGCGCCGGAAACGTTGATCAAAGAACTGGAAGAGGAAGAAGCGAACAGAGATTTGATGGCGATCTGGAAGCAGAGCGTGACGGATTTTCAAAATATAATCCGGAAACAGAAGGTTTTTCTGGTTTTGCTGGATCCGGATATCGCAAGCCGGGGTTCGACATCCTTAAGACCGCCTCTGACGGAAAGTATGGCATTCGGCAAAATATCGTACACGACAGAGCAGTATCTTGCACATGTGGAAAACTTAAAAAAATTGGAAGAGCGATATGAAAACTTAAGCGTAAGGTATTGCAGGGACTGGAAGTTTAACGCCGTGCTGTATGTGAAAGAAGAGGTCGGAACGGTTCTTGTCAATACAAAGGAACCGAAGTCCGCTTTTATTATCAGGGAGGAATACATGGTCAACGCATTCTGGGATTATCTGCACAATCGCAAAAAGAGCTGAGGAAGCGGATTGGACATGAAAAGATATATGTCGTTTACTATAGCTCTGTTTTTGGAATAAAGATATTTCTTGCCTTGGTTTTGATATTACTTAAAATTGCGTAATTCAGCAGGAAAAAGTAGTAACTAATTGACAACCTCAAATTAATAGATTATTCTATTACCAGAAAATGAGTCAATACGCAAAAAGAGGTAATTAGATGACAGTAAAAAGAGATATATATCTAAATCAGTTAGTTGAACGTCAAAACAACGGTAGGGTAAAGGTAATAACCGGAATAAGACGTTGTGGGAAGTCCTTCCTTTTATTCAGATTATATAAGGAATATTTAGTAAACAGCGGTGTGAATCCGGATCATATAATAGAGATTGCTTTGGATGGAATAGAATCAGAGGATTTGCGTAATCCGAAGACCTGTTATACCTACATAAAAGAAAGAATAACTGATAATGAGAAATATTACGTTCTATTGGATGAAGTACAGTTTCTTGAGAGGTTTGAAGAAGTACTAAACTCACTTCTTAGAATTGAAAATGTGGATGTGTATGTAACAGGTAGCAATTCGAAATTCCTGTCAAAAGATATTATTACTGAATTCAGAGGCAGGGGGGATGAAATACATATATACCCATTGACTTTTGCTGAGTTTTATTCAGCTTTTGGCGGAGAATATGATGATGCGTGGGATGAATATTTAAATTATGGAGGATTGCCTGCCCTTCTTGAAATGAATAATCCCAAGCAGAAGATGGATTATTTAAAGAGTATTTTTGACAATGTATATATGAAGGATGTCATTGATCGAAACAGGATTAAAAACAGAGATGAAATTAATACATTGGCAGATATTCTTGCATCGGCGATCGGCGCGCCTACGAATCCAACTAAAATAGCAAATACATTTGCAACAGAAAGACACGGCAGTTATACAAATAAGACAATCTCTGCCCATATAGATTGCTTGGAAGAAGCATATCTTATATCAAAGGCAAACAGGTATGATATTAAGGGAAGAAAGTATATCGCTGCAAATCGGAAGTACTACTTTGCTGACGTAGGACTTAGAAATGCCAGGCTTAATTTCAGACAACAGGAGCCAACGCATCTAATGGAGAATGTTGTTTACAATGAGCTTTTGGCAAGAGGATATCTGGTGGATGTCGGAATAGTAGAGGTTAATCAGAAAAATAGCGAAGGAAAAAGCATAAGAAAGCAACTTGAAGTTGATTTTGTTATAAATATGGGAAGCCAGCGATATTACATTCAGGTAGCCTATGACCTTTCAACAGAGGATAAGCAAAAACAGGAATTTAATTCGTTTCGTAATATACCGGACTCCTTTAAGAAAATTGTTTTGGTGAATGGCTCATCCAAGCCGTGGCGAAACGAAGACGGTTTTGTAATTATGGGTATGAAGTACTTTTTGCTGAATGAAGACAGCCTGGATTTTTAGAGTGATCAGACGAATAAAAGCGGCGTGCGAGTCTTTCGGTTCATACGACTTTTTTTGTCTTAAGGTTACTTAAAAAGCAACCTTATTGTAAACGACATATATATTTTCCGTTTCATCATAAAGTTCTAACAGATATGAGAGTTGTAAAACTCAAGCCCCGATTGAAGTTTAAAAGCGATTATGATTAGGATATAAGAGCCGCATTGGAAGCATATGAAGGCTGAATTGGAAAACTGACTTCCAGTTTGCAAAAGTAAATCTCTGTTCCTGAAAACCTTTGCAAGACTAAATTCTGGCATTTCAAGAAATCTTAGATTTAGCGGAATTTACGATTCCGAACTGGAACTTACAAAACCAAATAGATTGAACCAGTTGCTGGGGTGTGATAAGATAATCCCGGATCAAACTCTGTGCTGAAAAAAGGCTCACTTAAAGCGAAGGTCGAATTTATCTTTCTTTTTTCGCAAGATTAAATTCCACCCCCTGACGGTAGTGTTTATGTATCCGGATGGCAGTTCGATCAGCTTATTTTTTCAGCAGATATGGTG
>JBHAEV010000039.1:0-8479 GCA_041855735.1 Lachnospiraceae bacterium | reverse complement strand
CTATACAAATACACAATTAATTGAGTTAAGTGAATTAAATAACAAATCGACAAATGGAAGACAAATCAAGGAGTTATATGGATCAATGCCAGGGGCTCCAGTAGGAACTATTCGTCCTGCGACAACTTTGCCTCAAATTTCCGAAATAGCATTGTTAGATTATATAAAAAATGCAAAAAAATATAATTTCGAATTTGATTATATTATGAACAGCACTGTTTCCGATGGTATTGAGTATTCAAAAGATGGTAAGAGAAAACTAAAAGATTTTATAGGAAAATTACTTAATGCAGGTGTGAAAAGAATAACAGTTTCAATGCCATATCTCATTAGATTTATAAAATACCATTTTCCAAGTTGCCATATTACAGCTTCAATCTGTGCGGAAATAGAGTCTGTACAGAGGGCTAAAGATTTTGAAGCAATTGGTGCAGATATGATAGTACCAGCTAAAGACATAAACCGTGATTTTGATATTTTAGAAAAATTAGTAAATAATACGTCAATGGATGTTAAGGTACTGTGTACAACACCATGCCTTTATAAATGTAGTGATTTGTATTATCATATGAATTTATCTGCCGTTAGAGATAACACTCTTGCTGACTCTTTTTTGCAAAAGGACAATTTTTTATCGTATACTACTCCTCGGTGTCAAAGAAGAAAACTTGAGCAAATCGAAGAATATATTAAATCACCATGGATAAGACCCGAAGACATAGATGTGTATTCAAAAATTGGTATTCACAATTTCAAGTTAGATGGTAGAGATAAGAAAGAAAACTATAATATTAATGTTGCACAAGCCTATATGAAGGGAGATTTTAATGGTAATTTGTTATATTTAATGCAATGGTTTTACCCAAAGGACAGGGAAGAATTAGAACGTGAGAAAGATGATGAATCCTGGCGTTTAGGGGTGTATGTCGATAATAAGAAATTAAATGGCTTTATTTCAAGATTTTCAGAAAAAAGAATCCCTTGTACTTCTGGATGTAATGCGTGCGATTATTGCAAAGCTTGGGCAGAGAAAGTAGTTGAATTACAGAAAGAAAATGTCGAAGAGTATTTATCATTATTAATCCAAACAGAAGAAGAAAACTTCTCACTATGAGGTAACCCTATGAATCATCTAGGAACAATGGAATTAGAATCCAAAAGATTGCTACTCCGAAAATTTACTCTATCCGACGCAAAGATGTGCTTTCAAAACTGGACATCGGATAAAAAAGTAGTGCGATATTTACGCTGGAAAACACACACCAATATTTACGAAAGCGAAAACATCCTCAAAAATTGGTGTGAGAAATACACAAATCCCACATTTTACCAATGGGCAATTTGTTTAAAAGACGAATTATCCCTGGGACCGATTGGAACAATCAGCGTAAACAAATACGACAACCACATCGACATGGTTCACTTGGGGTTTTGCATAGGCAGCAAATGGTGGAACAAAGGCATTTCCAGCGAGGCTCTATCTCTCGTGATTTCCTTTTTGTTTGAACAAGTAAAAGCAAATCGTATTGAATCATGGCATGATCCGAAGAATATCTATTCCGGAAAAGTCATGGCAAAATGTGGAATGAACTATGAGGGCACCTTGAAATCTGCGGACTACAACAATCATGGGATTGTGGACGCCTGCGTATATGCCATTCTTGCAAATGAAGTTACAAACCTGAGCATTGATACTCTCCAAGAAAGCAAGCATTGCCCTTAACCCCCCCCCCTTACAAAACACGCTTTGCCCTAACTCAACTCTCCCTTACAAAGCAAAGCGAGTATCGCCTCCAGCATGCCCCCCCGCCGATGGCCCTCGCTTTGTCAGACACCGTAAAGCAATGCTCCACCACTGCCCTTGGATCGATATCTCCCGACTTCATGCCCTTTTTGACCACCACTCCGTCTTGCAGTAAGCCCCATACCACACCATCAATCTGCGCTTTTATCGGCACACCACCACTTTCTGCGACCACATCGCCTACACGCACCCGATCAGAAATCTTCACATACCCTTTGAACACACCGTCTGCATTTGCCCGAATGATTCTTTCCACGCTGTATCCATCAATCATACCGGGAATACCCGTATTTGGGATGGCGCTACCACTCCACAAAACCTTGCCAAGCTCATGCCCTCTCTGGGTTTCCACCACTGCATGGCAGTCCACTCCAGCCACAAATCCTGGACCAACTCCGATGACCACTTTCGCTTCATCGATGGTGGTGGCAATATTTCGCTTCGCCATAATGGCGTCCACCACCACATCTGGCGCATACAACGTCTGCAAATGTTTGTCCAAATCAACCACAACGGCTATCTTTCTGTTTTTGAATATTCTTGTGCGATGAAATCGCACTTCCGGAAATTTGGGAATCAGATGTCCGGAAGTGGAAATCACCTGTGTAATTATGCGAGCTTACTCGCGTAATGCTTTATCAAAACTACCCTCTAAAAGCCTTATATTTCAAATCTGTATATACCTCTTCTTCGTAACGTAGGCATAAAAAAAACGATGTTTTTATACTTCCTCTATAGAAGCAAAAGATCACTACTTTTACAATTTCCTATTTAATTTTAATCCCTGCAACATAGCTTATGGTATCTGTGGTAAAATACTTCTATCTGCAAGAGTTTTTACAACACATCAAGGCTTTTTCCTCAAAAGTAGTAAATTGGTAGTAAATTCAACTTGTACTCTTGCAAATATCCTTGTATTTCAAGGGGGTTGAGGGTTAATTATTAAAGTTCATTGTTAAAAATCATTAATTTTTTCAACTTACTTTTTCTTTTACATATTGCTGAATGGCATCGCATACATACTGTGCGGTTCCGTCTCCAAATTGATCCAAGTTGTTTTTAAATTCCGTATTTTGAACATATCCATAGCCAATGCTTGAAAATACATCTGTTTGACAATCAAACGCATATTTGCAAAGATGTTTGTGGAGTTTCTTTGCCAAATCGATATTTTCTTTTGATGCGGCATTGATTCCATTTGACATATTTTCGGAAAAAGCAAAGAATATTTCATTAAAACCATCCGTCAATTCCTGTTCTTTTCCCTTTTGTCTTGCAATAGCTTCTTCAATGACTTCCTTCCCATACATATCCATTGCAGCTTGTTTATATTTCTGATTATCTTGGTATGTGAACCCGTTAAATTTTTCTTTTGTTGACATGGCAACTCTCCTTTCTTTTGACGCAATTGTCCTTTCCAATGTTTCTATCAACGTCAGAAGTTTCTGTTTCTCTTTTTGCATTAAATCAAGTTGTTTCCTCAGATGATATAACACTTCACCTTCCTCTTTTTTCAGCAATTCCTTTATCTTCTTTAAAGAAAATCCCAAATACTTATAGAACAATATCATTTGCAGAAATGACATGTCCTCTTCCGAATAGTACCTGTATCCATTTTCTTTTTTTTGAGGAGACAGCAAACCGATCTCATCGTAATGATGTAAAGTGCGCACCGATACACCACTGATTTCACTGACTTTTTTAATCAAATACATTCCGGCACCTCCCGACAATGATCAGTATAAACGATCACGTTGTGTCATAGTCAATATGTTTTTTAACATTCAAAAATGCCAAGCCATAGGTTTCAACTCCCGGCTTGACATTTCATCGTATGCTCCGCTTTGGATGCGTCACAAAAGCTTCTCCACCATATTCTCCGCAATTTCCAGTGCTTTCTCCAGCATCGGCCTGCAATCACTCTGTTTTTGCGGCTCGGTGTACACAAATTCCACCTGATTCCCGCGTCTTAATTTGAGCCTGTGGCGGTATTCCTCTACGAAGGAAGCAATGTTTTCCACCTTAATCTTCGCATCCGGCATCATTACAAAGACCACTTCCTGCGCGGATATATTCACATCCTTTGCATACACCCGATGTGCCATGCTCTTTAAATAAGAAACTTTCACCAGATTCAAAACAGGCGGCTTGATTTCTCCGAACCGATCCATCAGTTCGTCCTGCACATCCAGATAATCCTCCAGACTCTCAATCGAAGCAATGCGTTTGTACATATCCAGCTTCTGCTCTTCATTGCTGATATAGGACGAAGGAATGTAGGCATCCATCGAAAGATCCACCGTGGTTTCAAATTCCGCCTCCTCCACACTCTCCCCCCGCAGCGCTCTGACCGCATGGTTTAAAAGTTTGCAGTACAGTTCATACCCGACCGCCTGCATATGTCCGTGCTGCTGTGCTCCGAGCACATTGCCGGCACCGCGGATTTCCAGATCCCGCATCGCAATCTTAATCCCGCTGCCCAGTTCCGTAAACTCCTTGATGGCTTTGAGCCTCGCCTGCGCCTCATCCGAAAGCGACATTTCTCTCTTATACATCAAAAATGCGTAAGAGGTTCTGCTGCTGCGGCCGATTCGCCCGCGAAGCTGGTAGAGTTGGGAAAGCCCGAGCTTGTCCGCATCCTGAATGATCATGGTATTGGCATTCGGAATATCCAGTCCGGTCTCGATAATCGTGGTGCTTACCAGCACATCGATTTCCCCATTGATGAAATCCAGAATGATTTCTTCCAAATCTCTTTCGTTCATCTTTCCATGGGCATATTCCACCACCGCATCCGGCACCAGAGCACGAATATTTTCCGTCACCTCATCAATATCGGTCACCCGATTGTAGACATAGTAGACCTGTCCTCCTCTGGCAAGCTCTCTTTTGATGGCCTCTTTGACGGTATAATTCTGATACTCCATCACATAGGTTTGAATCGGCTTACGGTCAATCGGAGGTTCTTCCAAAATACTCAAATCCCGAATCCCGGCAAGGCTCATGTGCAGGGTTCTCGGAATCGGCGTGGCGGTCAATGTCATCACATTCACATCTTCTTTTAATTTCTTGAGTTTTTCCTTGTGGGTTACTCCGAATCTCTGCTCTTCATCCACAATGATGAGTCCCAAATCCCTCGGGCGAATGTCCTTGGAAAGCACGCGATGCGTCCCGATCAACACATCCACAAATCCTTTGTGAAATTCATCCAGCGTCGCCTTTTGCTGTGCCGGTGTCCGGAATCGACACATCAAACCGACTTTGACCGGAAAATCCTTCATTCTCTGCACAAAGGTATTGTAATGCTGCTGTGCCAAAATCGTGGTCGGCACCAGATAAATCACCTGCTTTCCCTCCTGAATCGCCTTAAATGCCGCACGCAGCGCAATCTCCGTCTTGCCGTAGCCCACATCTCCGCAAATCAGCCGATCCATGATCTTGCCCCGTTCCATGTCCGACTTTACATCCTCAATGGCTTTCATCTGGTCTGCGGTTTCCTCATACGGAAAGACTTCCTCAAACTCCCTTTGCCAATCCCCGTCCTTACGATAGACATGGCCCTTTTTATTTAAGCGATTGGAGTACAGCTCCACCAGATCCCTCGCAATATTTTCAATCGCGGATTTCGCTCTTGCCTTGGTATTTGCCCACTCTCTGCCTCCCATTTTACCGAGTTTGACCGGTCTGTCGGTATTTCCGCCATACTTTTGGATACGATCCAGTTTCGCGGTCGGCACATAGCATTTGTCACCGCCTTGATACTCCAGCTTGATATAATCCCGAATGGCACCGTTTCGCTCTATTTGTTCGATGCCGAGGTACCTCCCCAAGCCGAAGTCTTCATGAATGACATAATTGCCCACACTCAATTCACTCAGCGAACTGATCTTGCTTTGCTCGGATTTCTTCTTCGCAAACCGCTTTTTCTTTTTTATGGAGCCGGCATCCGCCATATCATTTTCGGAAATCACCACAAATTTCAAGTCCGTATATTCAAAACTCTTTGCCACATTTCCGTAGGCAACCAGAACCCGCGCCGGAGAAAGTGTTGTCCAATCGGACAGCGGTTTCGTTTCCGTTGTTTTTGTCGCATCTTCCTCAAGAAGTCCCGCCTTCCCTACAGCCTCTCCCCCTCCTGCATACGCGTCCACCCCTTCTTCCAGCAGATTTTTCACAATTCTCTCCACTCTTGTTCGGGACGGAATCAAAAGCACGCACATAAACCGCTGCGCGGTATACTTTTTCAAATCCGAAATCAATAAATCATAGGAATTTTTATAAGAAGGAAGTGCTCTGGATCTTACGGAAAATACTTCCCGAAACTCCACCACCTTGACACCATGCCCCAAGGCGCTCAACCCGATTGCTCTGCCCGCATTTAAATCCTGCATCACTTCTTTTGCGGAAAAAATCTCCGGAATTTCGGATTTTTCCATCTTTCCTTCCAGAAGCCGCTCCTCGATGGAATCCCTGAACTCATTTTCCACTTCGACGGCTCTGTCGTAAAGGCGAAGCGGCTCGTCCAGAATCATCATCGAGTTATCCACATCGAAGAATCGCAGAAAGGAATTTTGTCCACCAAGTTCCTTTTCCTTTGCCGGAAAAATCCGGATCATCTCCACCGTTTCCAAAGATCGCTGGCTGGAAATGTCAAAGCTTCGCATCGAATCGATTTCTTCATCCCATAGCTCAATCCTGACCGGATTCTCATAGGTAATTGGAAATACATCGACAATCCCGCCACGCACGGAAAACTGCCCCACTCCTTCCACCTGCGGCAATCTCTCATATCCGATTTCACTCAGTTTCTTTGCCAGTTCTTCCGGTTTGAACACATCTTCACCACGGATCTCGATTACGGAACTTTTCAGCTTCGCAATGTCTTCCAATTTATCCATTAAGCCGTCAATTGTCGTAATGACCACACCGCTGTTTGCTTCGGAAATCGCTTTCCATACCGCGATCCGCTCTTTTGTAATGCGATGCCCGTGAATGTCCGCATAAAAAAACAGGAAATCCTTTGCCGGATACAAAAGGACATTCTCCTCAAATGTCTGAATGTCCTCATAAATCTGTTTTGCCTTGTTTTCCTCATAGGTCAAAACCAGTTTCCAGTTTTTCTCGGAATGCAAAAGGGAGCTGATGAAATGTGCTTTTGACACATCCGACAAATCCGTCACCATCACCGGCCCTCTTTTATTCCTGATTGCATCCTCCAAATCCCGGTATTCCACCAGATTCCGAAGCGGATTTTGCCTTGGTTCCATCACTCCTCCACTTTTCTTTTCTTGTTAAACCGATTCATGGCCTGCATGGTTTCTCCCGCCACCATCAGTTCAATGGCGGACTTCGTGTCTTTTAACGCCGACTCGATATTTTCCAGCTCATTGCCTTTGATTTTTCCCAGCACATGATCCGCGAGATCCATCCTGCCCGCTCTCTCTCCCACGCCGATTTTTACGCGGGAAAATTCCTGCGTCCCCAGGTGTGCGATGACGGATTTTATGCCATTGTGCCCGCCGGCACTGCCCTTGGTACGAATGCGAATATTTCCGGGTTCGAGGCTGATGTCGTCAAACACAATGATGATATCAGCGGGTGTCAATTTATAATAATCCATTGCCGCTCTTACACTCTCCCCGCTCAAATTCATATAGGTTTGCGGCTTTAACAGGATTATCCTCTCTCCCGCAAACATTCCCTTGCCGAGAAATCCCCTGTGCTTTCTCTCATCCACCCTGACTCCGAGGTCAAATGCCAGTTCATCGATGAACGCAAATCCCACATTGTGCCTTGTATTTTCATATTCCCTGCCCGGATTCCCAAGCCCGACGATCAATTTCATAGTATCTCCTAAAACCGATGTATTTTCCATGCCCCCGCATTCCGTGTTGCAAAAGAATTTACCTACCGCTTTGCGGCGCAAATCCGGCGGGGAAACGCTTTCATCAGCGTTCCCCTAAGTGTAAGGCAAAAAAAAAGCACAGTCAAGCAAAACCATGACTGTGCTGCAAGCAAAAAATCACACAAAACAATAATCAAACTCTTTCTCCGGTTTGTTTCGAAGATCAATGCCGCGGATAATCTTGCGAAGCGGAAGTACGGCAATCGGATTCACGCTCAATTCGTCCACACCCATCCGGAGGAAGGTCTCGGTCAGCGCAAGATCGGAACCCAGTTCTCCGCAGATTCCCACCCAGATTCCGTTGCGATGACCGGCATCCACCGTCATCTTGATGGCACGGAGCACCGCCGGATGATGCGTATCCAGGAACGGATCCAGTGCCGCATTCTGACGGTCAATGGCAAGAATGTACTGCGTCAAGTCATTCGTCCCGATGGAGAAGAAATCACATTCCTTCGCCAGTTCATCCGCAATGAAAACCGCGGAAGGAGTTTCAATCATGATTCCGATGCTGTACTCTCCGATTTTCACACCCCTGCCCTCCAGTTCCTTCGTACATTCCGCAAGCAATTCCTTGCATTCACGAAGTTCTCTGAGGCTGATGATCATCGGGAACATGATGCCCAGATTTCCGTATGCCGATGCACGCAAAAGCGCACGAAGCTGCGTCTTGAAGAAGTCCTTTCGGGTCAGGCTGATGCGAACCGCACGCAAGCCCATGGCAGGATTGTCTTCTTTCTTCATCTCCATGTAATCCACCTGTTTGTCCG
>JBHAEV010000038.1:0-2953 GCA_041855735.1 Lachnospiraceae bacterium | reverse complement strand
GGATATAATGGAGTTGATGAAGCGGAGACATTCGGTAAGACGGTTTACGGACAAGGCATTGGACGAGGAAGCGGTTAAGACACTGCAGCAGGAAATTGCCGCCTGCAATAAAGAAGGTGGTATGCACATCCAGCTGATCACGAACGAGCCGGAGGCATTTCAGGCCGGCAAACCCAACTATGGACAGTTTAAAGGATGCCGGAACTATCTGGCTATCGTGGGACCAAAGGGCAAGGATGTTGAAGCCGGATATTATGGCGAAAGAGTTGTACTTAAGGCGCAGGAGCTTGGGATCAATTCCTGCTGGGTGGCTCTGACATATCAAAAGGGCAAAGCGCAGGGAATCGAAAATGCCGGAGAGAAGAGATATCTGGTTGTGGCACTTGGTTACGGAGAAAGCAACGGAGCAGATCACAAGATGAAGTCCGTCACGGATATCAGTGATTACAAAGACGGTGATCCCGACTGGTATAAAGCGGGACTGGAGGCTGCTCTTCTTGCTCCGACCGCAATGAATCAGCAAAAGTTTCGTTTTGCGCGTAATGGAGATACGGTTAAATTAAAAATTGCCGGGTTTGGATTCTATACAAAAATCGATCTTGGAATTGTAAAGTATCATTTTGAGGTCGGTAGCAAAAAAGGGAAAGAAGTCTGGGAATAATACGGCTTCATGTGTTCAACCGCCTTATCGGGGACTGCCCCGTCTTATGTGAGCCGCATTGTAAAGGGCGGCGATACATTTGTAAACAAAATTTTTGTTTCTATGATAGAGGCAGCGGACAGGATGCCGTGCCGACTTACGAAAACCGGGAGGGGAAATAATGTTCAGAAAAATGCGTCGTTTTAAGCAACAGATCCGTAATGAAGAATGCATCAGGGTTTTAAGGGAGCAGCCGAGAGGGGTTCTTTCCATGATCGGTGATGAAGGATACCCTTATGGAATTCCGCTCGACCACTGGTATTCGGAAGAAGACAATAAGCTCTATTTTCACTGTGCAAAAGAGGGACACAAACTTGATGCCATCGCTGCCTGTGACAAGGTCAGTTTCTGTGTGATGGATACCGGTTTTCGCAAAGACGGTGACTGGGCGCTTAATATCAACAGCGTGGTTGTGTTCGGCAGGATGCGCATGGTTGAAGATGAGGATAAGAAACGTGAAATCTGCACGAACCTGGTCAAAAAGTTTACCGATGATGAGGAGTATCTTCAAAAGGAACTGACGAATGCCTTCCCGAGAGTGAACTGTCTGGAACTGACGATTGAGCATATGACCGGGAAACTGGTCAATGAATCATAGCAGACGGGGATATGTGCATCACGCATCACCGATGATGGGGATCGTCACCGCACTCAGGGGGGGAATACGATCTGTATATGACTGTGGAACGATATGTGAGCATAGATGATCACATAAAGAGATGAACGTTTTATACGAAGTATTTTCAAGGCTGGCGATATCAGGACAGCGAAAGCATTCGCCGGGGTGATGGGGAGAATGCCATGGGGAAAGAAAGGAGAAGGAAATGAAAATTGAACACATCGCACTGTATGTGAATGACCTCGAAGCGGCACGAGATTTCTTTGTCAGCTATCTCGGCGGAAAGTCAAATGACAGATACCATAATCCACAAACAGGCTTTAGTTCCTACTTCATATCTTTTGAAAATGGAGCACGCCTTGAACTGATGAATAAACCGGGCATGGATGACAGGGAGAAAGTGCCGAGCCGAACAGGCTATGCTCATATAGCATTCTCTCTCGGCGATAAGGAATATGTTGATGAGTTGACGGAGCGATTAAGATCCGACGGATATGCAGTTGTCAGCGGTCCGAGAACTACAGGTGACGGATATTATGAAAGCTGCATTGTGGCAGTTGAGGGTAATCAGATAGAATTGACGGTATGACGGAGGGGGAAAAGAGTGTGCCGGTCTATCCGTATCTTGGCAGTATTGCTGTCAACTCTGGTTTGATGATGTATGACATGACCTCTGCGGCGGAACACTCCCACGCTGCTTAGTAAAAGTTTGACAATGAAAATCGAAGATTTTCCGTCCTGCTTATGCGATCAGCGGCAAGGAGAGTCTTGTTTTGTGCTCCGGTATCATTGTGATGCCGGAGCTAAAGTCTGTGTTGAAGTGATCTCCTATTTTTTTATTGACAAATGACACACTGTCATTTAATATGACAGTGTGTCATAAATACAAGGAGGTTTATACATGCCGAAACAGACCTACTTTAATCTGAGCGATGAGAAAAAAAACAAGGTGTATGATACTCTTGTAAACTGCTTTGAAAACAGGAATGTCAAGAATGTCACCGTAAAGGAGATCGTGGAAAAACTGAATATACCGCGGGGAAGCTTTTATCAGTATTTTGATTCCGTCAACGAAGCGTATTTTTATGTACTGGAACAGGAATTGGTCGAACCACATGAGAATTTTCAGAAACTGTTAAAAAATAATGATATGAATATCCTGACAGCTCTGGATCTTTTCGGTGAAGTTGCTGCCGATACGATTTTCACGGAAAAGAATTACAGACTGTACAGGAGCAGATATCTTTTCATGGATATTGAACTTGAAAAACAGTGGAAAGCTTACAGAATGAAGAATGCAAAATACGGACAGAATATCCTGTCTGTTGCCGACAGTGAAAAAATGATGTTTATCAGCGCGGTGATTCATTTTCTCATTCAGAGACTTTTCACCGAGGATTGGGGAAGAACGGAATTTCTTGAGCGTTATGAACGATACATAAAATGGATAAAGAGAGGCATAGAGAAATGATGAATTTAATGGAGCCATTATTTGACGCAGCATATTTGGGATTGGTGATCGCGCTTGGATTTCGGCTGCTGCTTGAGAACAATAAAGATGCAAGAAAATTCGGATTCATGGCAATTGTACTGGGAGTCGGAGATGCATTTCACCTTGTACCGAGAATCGTCAG
>JBHAEV010000037.1:0-8783 GCA_041855735.1 Lachnospiraceae bacterium | reverse complement strand
CGTAATCTTTATCGGTTCGCCGCAGGTAAATGATGAGAAACTTTGGGTATCCGAGCGCCTCGGCTCCATGATTGAGGCGCTGGATCTGGACGGAATCATCATTACCACCGAAGGATTCGGAAACAATCATATCGATTTTATCCAACACATCGGTCAGGCGGGCAAGAGAGGTATCCCGGTGGTGGGCGTATCCTTCTGTGCATACCAGGGACAATTGGTAGTCGGAAACGAATATGCGACGGCAATGGTTGAGGAAAACATGGACAGCGGCGGATTTGAGAATGATATAGCGGGATGCTCCTGCGTTACCGCTTCCGTAGCCGCACGCGCGATTCAAATGCTGAAGAATCGTATGGCGGGAGTGGAAATCAAGCCGGCTGAGAAGAAGTGGAACAATGATGTGATCAATGCCAACAATCGTCTGCTCGGCTTACCGGAAACCAAATTGGTAGAAAGCGGAACATTACACTGATGGACTATATTATCAATCCGGTAATGATGGGCGGAGTCATAAAAGAAGTGCATGATTCCAAAGTAAAAATCAATCTGAACGGTCGTTTGGGCATCATCGTTTTGCCCGTAAAATATTTCTTCGGGAAAGTACCGGAAAGTGCGGATCGGGTGGAATTTTATTTCAGCTATCTGCAAACCAATGAGAAACCGTATGATTATGATTACGGCGGACTGAATCGGGAAGAAATGAGTCCGTGCTTCATCGGAGGAATCATAAAAGAAGTGAATGACACAGCAGTGGTAGTATCTATTGATGAAATTGGCGGCAGCGTATCCGTACCGAGGCGATGGGTGTTTACATCGGTGGAAATCGTAGAGGGTTTGTATGCGGAATTTTACATCAGTCGCGTCAGGGTTTTGAGCCGGCCACAGGGGAATTCTTGATTTAGGAGGAAAGAAAATGAGATTAACAACAGTAGAAGGAATGCAATCCGAGATTTTTGTACCGGTAACACCGAAGCCGGTATTTACAGAATTAAAGAAGCCGTTGAGTGAGTGCAAAATTGCCTTTATTACGGCGGGAGGGATTCATAAAAAAGATCAGACCCCGTTCAATACATCCGGTGATTTTTCTTACAGGGTGATTGAGTTTAACACACCGTCGGATCAACTGATGGTAACACATGGCGGATTTGACAACTCCGATATCAACAAGGACGTCAATGCCATGTTCCCGATTGATCGTCTTCATGAATTGGTTGAGGAAGGGTTCATCGGTTCCTTGTCCGAAGAAACCTACACCTTCATGGGCGGCGGCGGAAATGTGGAAAAATACATCAATGAAACCGGTCCGGAAATTGCGCGCAAATTGAAAGAGCAGGGAGTGGATATCGTGCTTTGTACCGGCGGCTGCGGTACCTGTCACCGTTCGGCAACCATCGTAACCAGAGCCTGTGAGGAAGCGGGAATGAGTTGCTGCGTGATTGCGGCTCTGCCTCCGATTGCAAGACAGCAGGGCGCACCGAGAATTACGGCACCGCATGTGCCGATCGGTTCCAATGCCGGAGAGCCGAACAATGTGGCACAGCAAACGGCGATTATCAAGGAATCCCTGGAATGGGTTCGCGATTGTCCGAGCTTCAATGCCACGAAGGTATTGCCATACGAATATCGCCACAATGTATAAAACGGATATCGGGTTTTCGTGACGGAGAAATCGGAAAGCATATCGTGAGGATTTGACAAAAAAGTGCGGATGAAACGGATTTCTCCGGTAAGCAGAATACGAGCATTACCATAAGGCTGTTGCATTGAAGGATTGATTTTGTCGATGTGACAGCCCTTTTTAATAAAGGGGGAGAATTATGGGACTTGGACCCAGTATCAAGATGACGACCCTGCACCATTTTCGCTGTCCGCTGACACAGGTTTTATCGGAAGATAAGGATTTGGATTTTATGGGAATCATCGTGGACGGAGTGTCGGAGGTATGCGACGACAAGATTTATACTGCAAAGAGAACGGCGGACATTGCCAAAATTCTCAGGGCGGATGCCGCGATTGTTGCGATTGACGGATGGGGAAACCATCATGTGGATTTTGTCAATGTGATCGAGCAGCTGGGAATCAGAGGAATCAAAAGCGTCGGACTGAGCTACATCGGTCTACAGGGGAGATTGGTCTGCAGCAGTCCGTATGTGGATTGTGTGGTGGATTTTAACAAGTCCGCTTCCGGCTACGAGTCCTGTGTGGTGGGTGAGAACAATCTGATGCGTTATGATGCGGTCAAAGCGACGGCATTGCTGAAAAATAAATTAAAAAAATCCGGAAAATTGCCGCGAAATGGTGAAGAAGAGCGGATCGTCGGCAGACTGACCAGAAAGGTCTTTGAAATCAAAGAAGTCCGTTTCGGTGATGCAACGGGGATTGCCGGCGGCGTATTGACGCTGAACAAAGATTTGGTGAAGGGGATGGAGGCTTTGGAGCCGGATATTGAGAGGATTTATTTGAATATACTTTCCCCCGGGGAGAATGATTTTTTTGTAAACTCCAATCTGGATTATGCACCGATTGCATGCAAGGTGCGGGGAGAGATCGGGGAGGGAATCACCCACCTTCTGTCCGGAGTTTGCGTCATGTTGACCGGCGTGGAAAAAGAGAGCGGCTTCCAGCCGTCCAATATCGGTTCTTCGGAGGGGATTTTCAAAAATCAGGTCGTGCTTGACAGAGAGGGAACGCCCCAAAAAGAGGATCATATCATCCATGTGGATGTGCTTTTTAAAAACGGTATGGGAAGAACGGCGCAGGGAATCTATGCCGCACACAGAATTGCGGATCGATTGGTTGAAAAAATTCGGGTTCACTTGAAGAGCCTTGACAATATGCCTTACAAAAGAGAAGAACTTTACAATTTGGAGAGACCGGGAAAAAGCAAGGTGGTGTTGGTGAAAATCGTATCCGGACTTGGAAATATGTATGATACGGCAATGTTTCCGAATGAGCCGGGCGGAGTTCTCGGTGCAAGGAATATGATGGATTCCAAAAATCTGCCATACCTGATTACCGCCAATCAATGCAGGGACGGTGCGATTCATTCTCTTTTGTAATCGAAATACGGACGAAATCGGTTTGATTCGGAAGATTTGCATACCGGTTGCATCCGCACAACATCAATCAAAGGAAGTACTGCAGAAAAAAGGAGGTCATATGTCGATCGTACAGATAATATTGGGAGTGCTGGCTGTTTTGGCAATTCTTACCATGGTTTTTATTGTGATTGATTTTATGAAACATAAGGATCATTTGGAAAATGCAAATATGATTACGGTATCGGTTGTGGGATTTATCATGACGGTATTCGATGTATTGGGAATCGGTAATTTTGCGACCATCACGGTTTCTCTGAAGCTGCTGAACCAATGTGAGGACAGATTGATTCCAGGTACATTGAATGTCGGCCTGGCGATTCCGGTTATTCTGGAGGCATTTATTTTTATTCGGGATGTAAAGGTCGAAACGCCGACATTGGTCAGCATGATTTTGGCGGCAACCTGCGGCTCATGGATCGGTGCCGGCATTATTTCAAAATTGCCGGAGAAAAAAATTCAGATGGGCATGGGGGTTTGTCTGCTTCTGACGGCCACGCTGATGCTTATGGGGAAATTCAATCTTATGCCGAGCGGAGGAGATGCGGTGGGCTTGAGCGGTTTGAAACTGATCCTTGCCTGCGTGATCAACTTTGTTCTCGGCGGTTTGATGACATTGGGAATCGGCCTGTATGCGCCGTGCATGGCTCTGGTGTATGCACTTGGCATGTCACCGCTTGTGGCGTTTCCGATTATGTTCGGCTCCTGTGCATTTCTAATGCCGGTTGCGGCAATTCGTTTTGTAAAAACCGGTGCATACAATCGTAAGGTTTCCATGATACTGATATTGAGCGGTATCATTGCGGTGGTGTTGGCGACAAGATTTGTAATCCAGATGCCGATATCGACTTTGCTCTGGGTGGTAATCTTTGTCGTTATTTACACGGGCATCAGCATGCTTCGATCCGGTTTAAAAGCCAAAACGGCTTAAACAGTCGCCCGGTAAATTCGCTCAATTGCAAAACAGCCCATTGACGAACGGTGGGCTGTTTTTTGTTGTGCGAAAATACACAATACGGACAGTGCCGGGAATTTTGAAATAAAACTGTGAGGGAAAAAGTACCAATATCGTTACAAAACTTTAATACACTCTCTACTTGAAGAATCTTAAGAAATAGCATAAAATAAGTTGTACAAGGTTTTGGAACAAATAGAAAGAGGTAGAATATGAGTGTAAAGACAAAGAAAATAGTTGCCGCGGTTGTAGCGGTCGTTTTGGCAGTTGCAATGATTATCCCTATGATTATCGGAGCATTGGTGTAGAGGATCGAAACAAGAAGGAAAGACTCCCACGGATTTATGTGGGAGTTTGATTTTCCGTTGAATATAGATTGGTGTCGATAAGGGCCGGTGGATTTCGGTCAACTGAAAATATCGGGGGAGAAGATGAGAAGAACAAAAGTTTTGAGTGTTTCCGTACTCAGTGCGTTAATGCTTGTTATGAGTGCCTCAAGTGTGTATGCGGCAAATCTTCCGCAGGGCATCCGTGTCGGAAGTATTGATATTTCGGGAAAGAGCCCGGAAGAGGCGATTGCCGTTTTGGAAGAATATATCGAATCGGGCAAAAGCCGGAAAATTGAACTGGAGTTGAACGGGCAGACGGTTACGACCGACTATGCAGAACTGGGGTATGAGGCAAAGAATTATGAATCGGTTGCAAAGTCCATTGAGGAATACGGCAGCGGAAATATCTTAAAGAGATACAAGGATGCGGTGGACTTAAGCGAGTCGCCGCTTGTGCTGGATTTACAGGAGAATCTGGATGATGAAAAACTGAATGCATTTATTGCCCGAAATGCCGAAAAGGTCGGCAAGTCCGTGAAAAATGCCACCATCAAAAGGGAAAACGGCGGCTTTGTCATCACGGATTCCGTGGACGGAGTGAAGGTGGACGAGGTCGCAACAAAGAACGCTTTGGTGGAGGCACTTGGTGCCGCCGAGGAAGGCACGGTCAGTGTAAAGGCGGAGGTGAAGATTGACAAGGCACAAATTCAAAAGTCGGATCTGGAACAGATTCAGGATGTGCTTGGGACCTTTACGACCGACTATTCTTCCTCTTCCGCTGCCAGAGCAACCAATATCGTCGTGGGTGCCGGAAAACTGGACGGAAAACTTTTGATGCCGGGTGAAACCCTGTCAGGTTACGAGTACATGCATCCGTTCACGAAAGAAAACGGCTATGAGACGGCGCATGCCTATGAAAACGGCCAGGTGGTGGACAGCGTCGGAGGCGGCGCATGCCAGATTGCCACCACACTCTACAATGCGGCGCTTCGTGCGGAAGTCGGGATCAAAGAGAGAAAGAATCACTCCATGACCGTATCCTATGTGCAGCCGAGCGCCGATGCCGCCATTGCGGGCACATACAAAGATATTAAAATTACGAACACCACAAATTCTCCGATTTATGTGGAGGCCTATACCGCAGGAAGAAAGCTGACCTTTACGATTTGGGGCAAGGAAGAAAGGGCACAGGGTCGCAGCCTTGAGTTTGTTTCGGAAGTTCTTTCCAATACTCCGGCGGGCGTGACGTACAAGGACGATCCGACGATGCCGGCGGGAACGACGGTGAAGGAGCAGTCCGGGCATAATGGCAGAACGTCCAAGCTTTGGAAAATTGTGAAGGTGAACGGGGTGGAGCAGGAGAGAGTCCTGGTATCATCCGACACCTATCGGATGTCCAATGCGATTGTGAGAAGAGGAACGGCGGTGGCACCGGCACCGGAAGAAACCCTTCCTGCGGATCCGACGCTTCCGACAGATCCGTCTTTACCGGAAGCGCCGACTGAAGCGCCAGGCGGACCTCATGTTCAAGAGTCGATTATCGGACCGGGTGCGGGACTGGGAGGAAATTCCGATGGATCGGGAGAATAAAGAGATCTGTCTGCTTGGCCATGCCGGTGTTTTGGGATGCTCGCTCATTCTTTCGCACCGTATGGAAGAACTGACGAAGCGATTCCGCAGCCGATATTTAAGCAAGGCAAGCAGAGACCATGCCAAAGCCCTTGCACAAAGTGCAAGGGCTTTGGAGTTTCTGGAAAGCGAGAGTTATCTTCGTTCGGACGAAGAGTGGGTAAAAGCGGAATCCGCCGGAGTGCTGGCAAGCTTGTACGAGTGGTGTAAAAGCAGAAAGGTCGGATGCCGAATTGAAATCCGGAAAATCCCTTTGTTGCAGTCGGGGGTGGAAGTTTGCGAATTCTACGGTTTGAACATCTACCGTTTGCTCAGCGACTGTTATCTGATTTTTACAAACAGAGGATATGAGCTTTCATCGCACTTTAAAAGCCTGGGTTTTACCTGTGAAATGATCGGATGTCTGCAGGCAGGTTTGGACAAGGTGATTGTGGATAAAGAAGAATTGGAGCATATGAATCGTCCGACAACGGATGAGATCAGGAAGATGGGGAATTTCGATGAGAGAATTGATTTTAGGAATTATTGAAAAAAACAGCAAAATCGATGTGAAAGAGCTGGCGATTCTTTTGGGAATCAGTGAGGTGGATGTTGCAAACGAGATTGCAAAGATGGAGAAGGAAAACATCATTTGCGGTTATCATACGCTGATCAACTGGGACCACACCGGGAAGGAACGAGTGGTTGCCCTGATCGAGGTAAAGGTGACACCGCAAAGAGGCATGGGATTTGATAAGATTGCGGAGAGAATCTACCAGTTCAATGAAGTGAATGCCGTATACCTGATGAGCGGTTCCTTCGATTTTACGGTCATTATCGAAGGAAAGACCATGAAAGAAGTGGCACAGTTCGTTTCCGAAAAGCTGGCACCGATGGATTCGGTGCTCAGTACCGGTACGCATTTTGTTCTCAAAAAATATAAGGAGCACGGCACCGTTCTCAGCGACACAAAGACTGATGAAAGGCAATTGATTACACCATGAGAAATCCATTATCTTCCAAAGTGAACGGCATAAAGCCGTCGGGAATCCGCAAGTTTTTTGATGTTGTCAATACGATGGAGGGAGCCATCTCTCTCGGTGTGGGCGAGCCGGACTTCGATACGCCGTACTTTATCCGGGATGAGGGCATCTACTCATTGGAGAAAGGCAGAACATTTTATACGTCCAATGCGGGTCTGATGGATTTAAAGAAGGAAATCGACCGCTATTTAACCAGAAGATTTCAAATGAGCTATGATCCGAAATGTGAAATTGTCGTGACGGTCGGCGGAAGTGAGGCGATTGATATCGCGCTTCGTGCGATGGTGGATGACGGGGATGAAGTTTTGATTCCGCAGCCGAGTTATGTATCCTATGAACCATGTGCCGTTTTGGCGGGGGCAAAGCCCGTTATCATCGAATTGGTCGAGGAAAACGGATTTAAGCTGACGGTGGAACAGATTGCGGAAAAAATCACCGATAAGACCAAGTTGCTGATTTTGCCGTTCCCGAACAATCCGACCGGTTCAATCATGACAAAAGAGGAACTTGAGCCGATTGCAAAACTCTGCATCGAAAGAGATTTGTATGTAATTTCGGATGAGATTTATTGTGAGCTGACCTATGCAGGTGAGCACTATTCGATTGCCGCTTTTCCGGGGATGAAAGAGAGGACGATTATCGTAAACGGATTTTCCAAATCTTACGCGATGACCGGTTGGCGTCTCGGCTATGCCTGCGGACCGGAAACGATCATTTCCGAAATGACCAAGATTCACCAGTTTGCGATTATGTGCGCGCCTACCACCAGCCAGTATGCGGCGGTGCTTGCGCTTCGGGACGGAGACGAAGCTGTTGCGGGCATGCGGGAGAGCTACAATCAAAGGCGGAGATTCCTGCTTGCAAGACTGAACGAAATCGGAATTTCCTGCTTTGAGCCGGAGGGGGCATTCTATGTATTCCCAAGCATCAAAAAGTTTCGGATGAGCTCGGAGGAATTCGCAACAAGGCTGCTGGAAGAAGAGAAGGTGGCTTTGGTTCCGGGTACCGCATTCGGCGAGTGCGGTGAAGGTTTTTTGCGGATATCCTATGCATATTCCTTGAAGCAAATCAAAGAAGCGCTGCATCGTCTGGAGCGATTTGTGAAACGACTGGAAGGAAAATAGATGTTGAATATCGTATTATTGGAACCGGAAATGCCGGCAAATACCGGTAATATAGGCAGGACATGTGCGGCAACCGATACATGTCTTCATCTTATTGAACCTTTGGGATTTCGTTTGAGTGAAAAAGCGATCCGGCGCTCCGGTCTGGACTATTGGGATCGGCTGAATGTGACCGTGTACAGCGATTTTGAAGAGTTTTTGGAAAAAAACGAAGGAGCCAGAAAGAAACTGTATATGGCGACAACGAAGGCGGAAAAATGCTATTCGGATGTGGAATTTGAAGACGGTGACTATATTATGTTCGGAAAGGAAAGTGCGGGGATACCCGAGGAGATTCTGATCCGGAACAAGGAGCACTGCATTCGAATTCCGATGTGGGGCGAGATCCGCAGCCTGAATCTGTCCAATGCCGTGTCGATTGTGCTGTATGAAGCACTCCGGCAGAATCATTTTGAGAGGATGGAGAGAAAGGGAAGGCTGCATAAGCTGGAATGGAAATAAAAAAGCGGCGACTTGCGCAGGTCGCCGCTTTTTTTGCACAGAGTATGGAACCCGGGCAATGTCATATCGGGTTTTGCGCCGATTATGGAATCCAGGCACCGCTTGCGTCAACGCGGTAATTGTCG
>JBHAEV010000036.1:0-11503 GCA_041855735.1 Lachnospiraceae bacterium | reverse complement strand
GAAAGACTGATAAACAGTGGCTTTTACGATTTAGCCACAGCCTATCAGTCGGTGCACGTCAACTATTGAAACCGCCGTGTACCGAACGGTACGCACGGTGGTGTGAGAGGACGGCGGTTAGTCACCGCCTCCTACTCGATTTGATAAAAAATTATCAGTAAGGTAATACTAACCATTATTCATAATTGTTTTTTATTTATACATGAATGCTATACATCTTGATGAAGAAATATTTTGGTGCTACAATGGAAACAGTAAATTATATAAAAACATAGGAAATATTCATGAAATATTCTACGTTTTTGACTTATAATTAACAATCTGAAGAACAGGAAGAAAAAGTATCGTCTTTCGGAGAGAAAGCATCGCCGATACAGCCGCAAAGCGGTGAAATACGCATTCTTTCGGATTCGGAGCTAAATCACCGGTTCCAAACGGTTTCGGTGCTTGATAAAAAATTCTCAAGCATACATTTCGAAAGAGATGTGCAGATACAAAACGAATTTGAGGAGGGCTGCATGAGAGGTGTATTTCAATTGTTTAACAATTTGCCGACATTTCGTGGAGGGGTTCATCCGCCGGAGGGAAAAGAACTGACGATGGATACTCCGGTAAGGGAATTGCTGCCGAAATCGGAGCTGGTCTTTCCCCTGGCTCAGCATATCGGCCAGGTATCCAAATCCTTGGTCAAGGCCGGAGATCGTGTTCTGGTCGGCCAGATGATCGGCGAGGCGAGCGGATTTATTTCCGCGAACATTATCAGTTCGGTTTCGGGAAAGGTCAAAAAAATCGAACCCAGACGAATCGCATCCGGCAATATGGTTCCTTCCATTGTGGTGGAGAATGACGGACAGTATGAGACGGTGGAAGGATTCGGGCAGGATCGTGATCCGGAAAATCTCAGCAAGCAGGAGATTCGCGAGATCATTAAGGCGGCGGGGATCGTGGGACTGGGCGGTGCCGGATTCCCGACTCATGTAAAGCTTACTCCGAAGGATGATGATAAGATCGAATATGTGATCGTCAACGGTGCGGAGTGTGAGCCGTATCTGACATCCGACTATCGCATGATGATGGAAGAGCCGGAAAAGATTGTGGGCGGACTGAAAGTGATTTTGAAGTTGTTTGATAATGCGCAGGGAGTGATCGGCATTGAGAACAATAAACCGGAAGCCGTCAAAAAGCTGAGAGAACTGGTGCAGGGGGAAGAGCGGATTCGCATCAAGGAATTGCAGACAAAGTACCCGCAGGGCGGAGAACGTTCCATGATTTATGCGATAACCAAAAGAAAAGTGAACTCTTCCATGCTGCCGGCGGATGTCGGATGCATCGTGGACAATGTGGACACCGTGATCGCAATCTATATGGCAGTTATGAAATCCACGCCGCTGATTCGAAGAATCATCACCGTGACGGGAGATGCGATTCAGAATCCGCAGAATTTTTCGGTTCGGCTCGGAACCAATTATCAGGAACTGATTGATGCGGCGGGCGGATTTAAGACCAGACCGCAAAAAATCATTTCCGGCGGACCGATGATGGGACAGGCGCTGTTTACCACGGATATTCCGGTTGCGAAGAACTCATCGGCACTCACCGCATTTACGGAAGATATGGTGGCGAAATACCAATCCACGCCATGCATCCGCTGCGGCCGCTGTGTGGACGTGTGCCCGAGCCGTCTGGTTCCGCAGATGATGATGGAGAGGTCGCTTGCGGAAGATGTGGAAGGATTTGAGGCATTGAACGGAATGGAGTGTATGGAATGCGGTTCCTGCACCTATGTCTGCCCGGCGAAGCGGGCATTGACACAAAACTTTAAAACCATGCGCCAGGCCGTGGCTGCCAAGCGCAGAGGGGAGGGGAAATAATGAGTGAAGTGAAAGTTTTGGTGAAAAACAATGTGACGACGGAGGCGGCACAACCCCTCTATTATGTATCGTCCTCCTCGCATGTACGCTCTCATACTTTAACAAGTCATATCATGCGGGATGTGATCATTGCAATGCTGCCCGCGTCCGCCTTCGGCGTATACCGTTTCGGGATGTCCGCGCTCATGGTGATCATTGCAACCGTGTTCTCCTGTGTGGCTGCCGAGTATATCTACCAAAGACAGATGAAGAGAACACAGTCGATCGGAGATCTTTCCGCCGCCTTGACCGGACTGATTCTGGCTTTGAATATGCCGCCGGAGATTCCGGTTTGGATTCCGATGCTGGGCGGAGTCTTCGCCATCTTGGTGGTAAAGCAGATTTACGGAGGAATCGGTTTCAACTGGATGAATCCGGCGCTCGGCGCAAGATGTTTTTTGCTGATATCCTTCGCGGGGAATATGACGAATTTCAGCTCAAAGGTAACCGGTTACGATGCCCTTTCCGGTCCGACTCCGCTTGCCGCAATGAGAGAACTGTTCAATGCGGGAAATATTAGCGGTTCTACGGGATATACATTAAGCGAACTGTTTTTCGGAACCATTCCGGGTACCATCGGTGAAGTTTCCGCGTTGGCACTCCTGATCGGTGCGGCATATATGCTGGTTCGAAAGATCATTTCTCTTCGGATTCCGCTTGCGTATCTGATCAGCTTTTCCCTGTTTGTGCTGATTTTCGGGAAATTTGACATGTATTTTCTGCTGTATCAAGTGTTAAGCGGCGGACTGATATTCGGCGCATTCTTCATGGCGACGGATTATACGACCTCGCCGATTACGCCGAAAGGACAGTTGATTTTCGGTGTATTCCTGGGCGTGTTGACGGGTATATTCCGATTGTTCGGAGGAAGTGCGGAGGGGGTATCCTATGCGATCATTATCGGTAATATTTTGGCACCGTTGATGGAAAAATACAGCATACCTACGGCGTTCGGAAAGGAGAAGAAGAAATGAAAAAACCGGGTTTTATGAAAGACGCAGGGATTCTCTTCGTGATTACGCTGATAGCGGGGATAATGTTGGGATTTGTGTATCAAATCACATTGGAGCCGATTGCAAGGGCGAAGGAAAATGCCAAGCAAACCGCCTACAAACAGGTGTTTTCGGAAGCGGTCGATTTTGTACAATTGAATTCGAAAGCGGATTTCAACAAGATCAAGGAGATCAATGAAAAGCTGACAGGTGAGGGATTCGGAAAGGTAAGTATCAAAGAAGTCGCGTTGGCAAAGGGAAGTTCCTCGGATTTGGGTTATGTGGTGACCTCATCCAGTATGGACGGTTACGGCGGAGAAATCGTTTTGACAATCGGCATAACCTTCGAGGGAAAAGTGAACGGAATAGAATATCTGACATTGGCGGAAACACCGGGACTCGGAATGAAAGCCAGGGAAAGCAGCTTTACATCCCAATTTGTCGGGAAAGAGGTGACTCGATTTGAAGTGGTGAAAGCCGGACAAAAAAATGAAAATTCGATTGATGCCCTGAGCGGTGCGACCATTACTTCAAAGGCGGTAACCGGCGCGGTGAATGCGGCGCTTTTGTATGTACAAAGTGCGGGAGGTATGTGATGAACAGATATATCGAAAGATTGCACAATGGTATTGTCAAGGAAAATCCGACTCTGGTCATGATGCTCGGAATGTGCCCGACGCTTGCCGTTACGACTTCCACCGTAAACGGAATCGGAATGGGATTGTCGACAACGGTCGTATTGATGTTTTCGAATCTTGTGATTTCCCTGCTTCGGAAAATCATTCCGGACCGGGTGAGAATTCCGGCGTTTATCGTGATTGTTGCGAGTCTGGTGACCGTGGTTCAGCTCCTGATGGAGGGGTTTGTGCCGTCGCTGTATCAGGCGTTGGGGATTTACATACCTTTGATTGTGGTAAACTGCATTATTCTGGGTCGTGCGGAAGCCTATGCGTCCAAAAACGATCCCATGCTTTGCTTCTTTGACGGAATCGGTATGGGGATCGGATTTACCCTGGCATTATCCGCCATCGGTTTTCTGCGTGAACTGCTCGGCTCGGGAACGATTCTCTCCGGAACGCCTCTTGGTTTTCGCGCAATTCCGGAAGAATTTAATATTTCCATCTTTGTATTGGCGCCGGGGGCATTTTTCGTACTGTCCTTGCTGACCGCGTTGCAAAACAAGCTGAAATTTCCAAGTGCGACCAACACGCCGGAAAGTTTGAAGGATGACGGCGAATGTAAAAAATGCATGAATGAGGCGAAGGAGGGATGATATGAAAGAATTGATTTTGCTGCTGATCGGAGCCGCACTGGTAAACAATGTCGTTCTCAGCCGTTTCCTCGGCCTATGCCCGTTTCTGGGCGTTTCGAAAAAAGTGGAAACATCCGCGGGAATGGGACTTGCGGTTATCTTTGTTATCACGCTCAGTTCCATTCTTGCCAATCTGATCTATGCCTTTGTATTGGCACCGTTTCGGATCGAGTATTTGCAGACGATTGTTTTTATTCTGGTGATTGCGGCATTGGTGCAGTTTGTGGAGATGGTATTGAAGAAAAATATCCCGAGTCTGTACGACGCACTCGGTGTATTCCTTCCTCTGATTACCACAAATTGTGCGGTCCTTGGCGTGGCAATCGACAATGTGTCAAAAGGTCACGGTTTTTTGCAGAGTGTGATTTACGGTGTCGGAACATCCTGCGGTTTTGCGATTGCGATTATTTTGCTGGCAGGTGTTCGTGAGAAGATTCAACTTTCCGAAGTGCCGGAGAGTTTTCGCGGAATGCCGATTGTACTCATTACTTCCGGCTTGATGGCGATTGCGTTCTTCGGTTTCTCGGGACTGATCAAGTAGGAGGGAGAGAATGTTTGGTGTGGTGATCGCATCTACGGTGGTGGGTGCAACGGGTATTTTAATCGGTATTCTGCTTGGAGTGGCAAGTGAAAAATTCGCCGTGGAAGTCGACGAGAAGGAGGTCAGAGTCAGGGAAGCACTGCCGGGCAATAACTGCGGCGGCTGCGGATTTCCGGGATGTGACGGACTTGCCAAGGCGATTGCAAAAGGGGAAGCGGCGGTGGATGCCTGTCCGGTGGGCGGAAGTTCGTGTGCAAAGAACATTGCCGCAATCATGGGAGTGGAAATTTCCGAAAGCATCCGAAAGGTGGCATTTGTACGCTGTGCCGGTACATGCCATAAGACTTCTCAGAAATACGAGTACATCGGTGTGAAGGACTGCAAACAAATGCGTGTGGTTCCGGGATTCGGAAGCAAGTCCTGCCAGCACGGGTGCATGGGCTACGGCACCTGTGTCAGAGCCTGCGCATTCGATGCGATTCATATTGTGGACGGAATTGCACTGGTGGACAAGGAAAAATGTACTTCCTGCGGAAAATGTGTGTCGGCGTGCCCGAAAAAACTGATTCAACTGGTTCCGTATGCCCAAAAGCAATTGGTACAATGTTCTTCACAGGACAAGGGCAAGGAAGTAAAGGAGAAATGTTCGGCGGGATGCATTGCCTGCACGATGTGTACCAAGGTCTGCGAGGACGACGCCATCTATATGAACGGCAATGTGGCGCAGATCAATTACGAAAAATGCACGGGATGCGGCAAATGCGCCGCAAAATGCCCGGTGAAAGTCATTCAAGGGAGAATTGAAATCAAGACGGATGTGGCGTAACGATTGTGCTTGCTGATGGAACGGTTGTGATTTGCAGCTCTCTATTGATTATCCCGAAACACTATGCTATATTGGTGTGAAAAAAGGAAGTCGGAGGGAAACTATGAACAAACGTGAAAGACTTGGAAGTCGATTGGGATTTCTTTTGCTCAGCGCGGGCTGTGCAATCGGTATCGGAAATGTATGGCGCTTTCCGTACATTACGGGGCAGTATGGCGGAGGCGCCTTTGTTCTGATTTATCTGTTCTTTTTGATTGTAATGGGAGTGCCGGTTTTGACCATGGAGTTTTCGATGGGACGTGCAAGCAGAAAGAGTCCGGTGCGTGTGTATGAGAAACTGGCGCCGAAGGGAAGTCTTTGGCATATTCACGGGTATTTTGCCATGGCGGGAAATTATATTCTGATGTTCTTCTATACGGTTGTTTCCGGATGGATGCTGAAATACTTTGTGGACACCGCCCTCGGCAAATTTGAGGGAGCAAGTACCGAGGCGGTCGGTGAGATGTTCGGAAATATGCTGGGAGATCCCGTAATACAGATCGTGTATATGATTTTCATCGTTATACTCGGTTTTGCCATCAATTCCATCGGACTTCAAAACGGTCTGGAGAAGGTGACCAAGGTCATGATGATTGCTCTGTTGGTGATCATGCTGGTGCTTGCCGTCAATTCCTTTTTCATGAAAGGAGCGGCAAAAGGACTTTCCTTTTACCTGATTCCGAATGTGGATCGACTGATGAGTCAGGGATTTTGGAAAGTGGTGGCTGCTGCGATGAATCAGAGTTTCTTTACACTCAGTCTCGGAATCGGAGCTATGGCGATCTTCGGAAGTTATATCGGAAATGAGAAGTCGCTGCTGGGGGAAGCGATCCATGTATCATTGCTGGATACTTTTGTGGCGATTTCCGCCGGATTGATCATATTCCCGGCATGTTTTTCCTATAATGTCGAGGTGAATTCCGGTCCCGGCTTGATCTTTGTAACCCTGCCGAATATCTTTAATGATCTGCCTTTGGGAAGGGTCTGGGGTTCTCTGTTCTTTTTGTTTATGACCTTTGCGGCGTTTTCAACCGTTCTTGCGGTGTTTGAAAACATCATTGCCTGTTCCATGGATTTGTTCGGCTGGGACAGAAAAAAGGCCTGTCTCATCAATTGCTTCGTCATCATTCTTTGTTCCATTCCGTGTGCCTTGGGATTCAATGTATGGAGCGGGATTCAGCCGATGGGAGAGGGAAGCGGTATTTTGGATCTGGAAGATTTTATCGTGAGCAATCTCCTGCTTCCGGGAGGTTCCATTATCTTTGTCCTGTTCTGTGTAACCAGATACGGATGGGGGTGGGACGCTTTTGTCAAAGAGGCGAACAAGGGCGACGGACCGAAGGTTGCGTCGTGGATGCGTCCATACATCACCTTTGTGTTGCCGGTGATTGTCACGGTGATATTGGTTGTCGGATTGTTGTAAGTCGTACAGCGGTTTCAAAACGGATCCGCAAATAATGAAATGGAAATGAGCGGGCGGATTTTCCGTCGGCTCATTTTTGCAAATGGAGCGAAAAAGGTATGAATTCACGTTTATTGAATCAGTTGATGGAATTGTCGGAGGAAGAAAAAGACTATCGGGTGGGAAATTTTGAGAAATTGGAGGAAATGTACCGTCTGGGGGAGAATATGGAGATCGACAGTGAACTGTTTTTATCGGAAAACCGCCTGATCACGGTTCGCAGACACAGCAGATTTGCGGAGTTTCCCCTGCACGGTCACAATTATATCGAGTTGATGTATGTCTGCCACGGGGAGATTGTTCAAATCATGGACGGGAAAAAAATCATCCTCAGAGAGGGAGATTTTATGATGCTGAACCAGTATATGAAACATCGGATCCTGCGCGCGGATTACGAGGACATCGCTCAAAAGGTCGGATATGCGAACTTCAGCTATTTTTATCGAGGCTTTAAGAATCGATACGGCTGCACTCCGAAAGAATACCGGATTCGATATAAGGAAAAATCCCGGATCAGGATATGATGGTTTTGGAAAATAAGGACAGTATTTTTTCAAGCCAAAACCTGATCAATATCCGTGTTTTATGATAGACTTTGTATGTGAGGCCAATCCGAACCGATAAAAGTCGGAGTTCAAAAACCGTGAGAGAATCCGCGGTTGAAAAAGGAGGTAAGTATGAGCGTACAAAGCAGATATGAAGAAGCGAAGGCAAGATATGCGAAACTGGGCGTGGATACCGATAAAGCCATCGAGAGAGTAAAGAATGTCAAGATATCCATGCATTGCTGGCAGGGAGATGATGTCGCCGGATTTGACCGCAGGGGAGATCTGTCCGGCGGAATTCAGGTTACGGGAAATTATCCGGGCAAGGCGAGAAATCCGAGGGAGTTGATGCAGGATATCGACAAAGCACTCTCGCTGATTCCCGGAAAGCATAAAATCAATCTTCACGCATGTTATGCGATATTTGAAGAGGGAGAATGGGCGGACAGGGACGAACTTTTGCCGAAACATTTTCGGGCCTGGGCGGAGTATGCGAAGGAGAGAGGACTCGGAATCGACTTCAACCCGACCATGTTTTCCCATGAACTGGCAACAAAGGGAAGTCTTTCCTCCGAGGATGAACATGTCAGACAATTCTGGATTCGTCATTGCAAGGCAAGTATTCGAATCAGTGAATACCTGGCAACAGAGACAAATCAGCCATGCGTAATGAACATCTGGATTCCGGACGGGTTTAAGGATGTTCCGGCGGACAGAATGGGACCGAGATCCCGGTTGAAAGCTTCCCTGGACGATATTTTATCCATGGATTATGACAGGGAAAAAGTGCAGATCTGTGTCGAATCCAAGGTGTTCGGAATCGGACTGGAGTCCATGACCGTCGGTTCGCATGAGTTTTATATGAATTATGCGGCGAAAAACGACATCCTCTGTCTGCTGGATACCGGACATTTTCATCCGACGGAGATGGTATCCGACAAGATTTCTTCAATGCTGTTGTTTAACAAAAATCTGGCACTGCATGTGTCCAGACCGGTTCGCTGGGATTCGGATCATGTGGTGTTGTTTGATGATGAAACCAGAGAGATCGCCAAGGAAGTGGTGCGCGGCGGAACGGATCGCGTAATGATCGCAATGGATTTCTTTGACGCTTCCGTGAACCGGATTGCGGCATGGGTCATCGGCATGCGAAACATGGTCAAGAGTCTGCTGTATGCGGAACTGATGCCGAATGCGGATTTGACAAAACTGCAAAACGAGAGAAATTTCACAAAGCTTTTGTGCATGAATGAGGAAATGAAGACCATGCCGTTTTCCGATGTTTGGGAGAGGTATTGCGAAGTCAGCAAGGTTCCCGTTGGCATGGAATGGTTCGATGAGGTGCAGCAATACGAGAACGAAGTATTGCGCTTAAGAAAATAACAGGAGAAAAAGCATGAGAGTATTGGATACGGAGTTTGCAAAGGGATTTTTCAGAGTCTGTGTGGACGGATTTTATATGAATTGGCATGAAAGAAACGGCGGAAACTTAAGCTATCGCATGAGTGACGAGGAAGTCGCATTGATTGCGGACGATATGATACGGGACGGGGAATGGATGGAGATCGGAGCGACGGTGCCGTACCTGGCGAATGAATACTTTATGGTTACCGGATCCGGAAAATTTTTCCGCAATGTCGAGATCAAGCCGCAAGCAAATGTCTGCATCATTCAAGTCGATGACAAGGGCGAGAAATTTCAGATCGTGTGGGGATTGACGGAGGGCGGAAGGCCGACATCGGAATTGCCGTCCCATCTGATGAATCTGGAGGTTTGCAAAAAGAGGAATCCGAACCTGCGGGTCGTATATCACTGCCATCCGACGAATGTCATTGCCCTGACTTTTGTACTGCCTTTGGACGAAAAAGTGTTTACAAGGGAACTCTGGGAGATGGCGACCGAATGCCCGATCGTATTTCCGGAGGGAATCGGCATTGTGCCGTGGATGGTGCCGGGAGGTTTGGAGATTGCCAAAGCGACCACAAAGATCATGGAAACACAGGATGTGGCGATTTGGGCGCATCATGGGGTGTTCGTATGCGGAACGGATTTTGATGTCGCTTTCGGTTTGATGCATACCGTGGAAAAGGCCGCAGAAGTGCTTGTAAAGGTATTGTCCATGTCGAACTTCAAACGTCAGACCATTGAGCCGGAGAATTTCCGGGCATTGAATGAACCGTTCGGCGTGCAGATCAATGAAACATTCCTGTATGAGAAAACGGATAAGGCGATTATATAAAGGAAAAAAATATGAATTATTATCTGGCGATTGACATCGGTGCTTCTTCCGGAAGGCATATCCTGTTCTGTGTGGAGGACAAAAAACTGAAAATGGAAGAAGTGCATCGGTTCAAAAATCACTATACCCAAAAAGGCAATTATTATGTATGGGATACGAAGGCATTGTTTTCGGAAATTATCTTTGGTCTGAAGAAGTGCAAAGAGATCGGCAAAATTCCGGTCAGTGTCGGAATTGACACATGGGGAGTGGATTATGCTCTTCTGGATGAGAATCGAACGATTGTCGGGGATGTGGTTGCATATCGGGATGAACGTACAAAGGGAATGGATAGGGAAGTCAACCGATATCTTTCCGATGAGGAATTGTATGCAAGAACCGGCATACAGAAAGCGGAGTTTAATACCATCTATCAGTTGATGGCGTGGCAGAAACAGGAACCGAAGAGGAACGTGAAGCATCTGTTGATGATGCCGGATTATCTGCATTTTTTACTGAGCGGAAATATGCAGCAGGAATACACCAATGCGACAACGACCGGTCTGGTGAATGTAACACAAAAAACATGGGATTATGATCTGATTGCACGTTTGGGTTTTCCGAAGGAAATATTTCGGGAATTGAGCATGCCGGGAAATCTCATCGGAAATTTAACACAGGAGGTTCAGAAGCAGGTCGGATTTGACTGCAAAGTGGTCAGTCCCGCCACCCATGACACCGCGAGTGCAATTTTGTGCATTCCTCTGGATGAAGAATCCCTGTATCTTTCCTCCGGAACATGGTCGCTACTGGGATGCGAAAGTCCGGAGGCGCTTACATCCGAATCCGCAAGGAAAGCCAATTTTACCAATGAAGGAGGCTACGGATATCGTTATCGTTTTCTGAAAAACATCATGGGACTCTGGATGATTCAGTCGGTGCAAAGGGAACTGGCCGAAAAAATCAAAGCGGGAGAGGGTTCTCTGAGCATGGACGAAATCAGCTTTTCCAATCTTGGCAAAGGTGCGAAAAAGGAGAGCATTGCATCGATTGTGGATGTCAATGACAGGAGATTTCTTGCGCCGAAATCCATGATCGAAGAAATTCAAAAAACATGCAAAGAAAGCAATCAGGAAATTCCGCAGACCGCATACGAACTTGCGAAAGTCGTGTACGATTCCCTGGCGTTTGCGTACAAACAGGCGGTGGAGGAAATCGGAAACATTACAAACCGGAAGTTCACCGGATTGTATATCGTCGGCGGCGGATCCAATGCAGCCTACCTGAACGAGAAAACAAAAGAACTTTTGCAAATGAAAGTCATCACCGGAATTTCGGAAGCCACCGCCATCGGAAATGTCGGCGCACAGATGATTGCAAACCGGGAGCTTTTGAATCTTGCGGATTTTCGGGAAATGGTGAAGAGAACCTTTTTGTAGGGCAAGTCATGGATGTATAAACGGAATATTTTTGCTATAATCATAATGACAAACAAAAAGTGAGGAAATGTCCATGAACAATTATTATGATGTAGCGATTATCGGCTGCGGAGAGGCAGGCATCTATGCAGCGTATGAACTCGCGGTGCAAAAACCGGAGTTGAAAGTGGCTGTATTCGAAATCGGAAACGATATCTATCACAGGAAGTGCCCGATTGT
>JBHAEV010000035.1:0-29631 GCA_041855735.1 Lachnospiraceae bacterium | reverse complement strand
GAAAAATACGATGTTTTCATGATGAAAAACCATTATGTCGGCGCCTTTGTTCTGGGCTTTTCCCTGGATGATCCATGGCTGGAATCTCTAAAGACCTGCAAAACCCCGACGGTTATATACGACAATTATATTCATGACAATGTCAATGTCGCAAAAGTCAGCGTGGACAATCGAGAGGGGATGTATCTCGCCATCTCGCACCTGAAAGAACTCGGACACACGCAAATCGGATATTTGAGCGGTGATCTCGGTGCCCATGTGATGCAGGTGCGAATGCGCTCCTTCTTTGAAGCCATGAAAAGGTACAATCTGCCTACCAACCGGGACAGCGCATTTGCGGAATTCCACATCACCAAAAATGTCGATACACATCTCCCCGTTCTTTTAAACTCCGGTGTTTCCGCAATTATATGCAGTCATGATCTGCTTGCCTACGCGGTCATTCAAAAGTGCAAGCAGCTCGGTAAGAGAATCCCTCAGGATATCAGCATTGTCGGTTTTGATGATTTGCCGATTTGCGCGCATACATCCCCTCCGATTACCACCCTGCGTCAGGATCGCATCCAGCTGGGCAAGACTGCATTCAATGCATTGGCAGGCTTGCTTGACAATGTGCATCTGAGCGTGGTTTCCCTGCATACGGAGTTGATTGTTCGCTCCTCTACGACAAAAAAGTCATAAGATTTTTATCTGAATTTCAAAGCGATGTCGTTTTTAAAGATTCACCGGGTTGCCGGTCGAAGCAGCGAAAAGGATGCGAAAAAACGGCGACGGTCCGCAATCCCCGGATCATCGCCGTTTTTTTATTTTGTGATCATATCATAGGAAACCGAATAATATCTTTGATCGGTCAGTTTTTTGTCGATATCCTCCGGAATCTCCTGACCAAGACCTCTGGCGATCGCAATGCCCGCCACCGCCTTGGCATATTCTTCGATATTGACCGCCACCGTTCCGAACATTTCACCTTTTTCAATCGCCGCCAATGCTGCCGGCGTTCCGTCGATTCCGACGATTTTTATACCGGTATCGTTTCCCATACGCTTTATTGCATCGCTCGCACCGAGCGCCATATCATCATTGTTGGAAATGACAAGTTCGATTTGATCGGGAGATTTCTCCAACCATTGTACCATCCATGCGGATCCCTCATTTCTTTCCCAATTTCCGATGGCACTATACAGTTTGTTCAACGGAATATCCGCATCCGAAAGCGCCTTCACCGACCATTCCGTTCGAATGATGGAATCCTGATGGCTCGGCTCCCCTTCCAGCATGACATAATTCACAACTCCGTCCATGTTCAAATCAAAAGTGGACGGATTTTGCCGATATGCATCGATAATGATTTTGCCTTCCAGTATTGCGGAGTCTTTCGGGTTGGAACCCACATAGTAAAAATCCGCCGATCTCCGAATATCATCCTCCACCGGTTCCCGGTTAAAGAATACGATCGGCATTGCATTGTCCAGTGCCGTATTGATGACTCCTGAAGTATCGGTTCTGTCCACCGGATTGATGCACATGGCATCGTAATTTAAGGATGTGAATTTTTCCACATGCGCCTCCTGCTCATTCTGGCTGTCTTTTGCATCCAGAATATCCAGATACACCTTGATTCCGGTTTCCTTTTCGTAATTTCGTACATACTCTTCTATGGCATTTCGAAGCACGGAAATAAAGGTATCGTCAAATCGATACAGGCTGATTCCGATGCGCACCGATTTTTTTTCTACCACCGAAAGATTGCTCCGCTGCGTCAATGAAAATAACAATGCCATGCCGACGATGAGAACGAGTGTCGAGATCAGCACTTTCGTAATAAACTTCATTCTCCCTCCTTACTGCAATGGAAAAAGAATCTTCATAAAACTTCTGTTTTCCAAATCGTTGCTTCGGATATAATAACTCTCCAGCACTTCATCCGACCTTTGCCCCGGAAATTTTATCTGCTCCACGGTCTTTTCCACCGCCAGATACCCGGCAGCGAACTCATTCCACACAATCAAACCGTCAATGGTGTTATCCCCCAGTTTGTTCAGCAGATACATACTGCTTCCCGCACCGTACAATCCTCCGATCAATTCCTTGTAGGAAGGCAGAGAATCCAAAATTTCGGCGGTCATATCCAGACTCAGACGATCCAGACACACAATAACCGGCTTGGAATCATACTCCTCCGCCAGACGGCTGATTTTAATCCGAAAATCGTAATTGTTGATTGCATCACCGTAGTACAACTCGGTCACATGGTTCAACGACTCGAGCTTCTCCCTGCAACTTTCATAAAATGCCGTATTGTACCGATTCTCTTTTCCCGTGTAAAAGAAAATAATGTGTTCCGATTCCGGCTTTTCAATCCCGATTGCCGCCCCCAGCTTTTCTCCCGCCTTTTGATAGTCGATTCCGATGTCCGTATAACTGAGATGGAATGTCGTAGTGTCATACAGTGTGACCGGAAAATTGATTTTTTTCTCCGATATCCCGTTCAAAAGCTGTGGTATCTCCCGGTCATCCTCAACCGGATTCAGAATGATGCCCGCAATGCCGTTGTCCATTTCATCGATAATTTTATTCGCCTGATCGACGGCATTTCCGTATTCATACAGCGGAATTACCCGGACATCCGCCTTTAATTCCGTTGCGGCTCTTTCAATTCCTTTTCGAAAATTCATGATATTGGCATCCGAGGTTTCATCCAAAATGGCGGCAATCGAATAGACGATGACCTGATTTTCCTTGATGATCAGATCGGTGGAACTGAGGATGAACAACAGCGTGATCATTCCGACGGACAGTATCCAGATAATCCAAGAATTCTTAAATAATCCCGCTCCTCTCATCAAAGTTTCACATCCCCTTCCTTGTCCACATAGCGCAGAGGTATCCGTATCTGTACTTGCGTTCCCTCATCCAGTTCGGAAATAATGCTGAGTCCGAACCGATTGCCGTAGAAATGTTTGATCCGCTCATTGACATTTTTTACCCCGATTCCGGATCCGCTCTTACTCTCCACTCTCTTCGTCAGCGGTTCCAGCAGTTGATCCACCACTTCCTGTCTCATACCCGGACCATTGTCCACGATTTTATACAAAATATCATCATCGTCTTTTTCCACCGAAATCTTCAATATTCCGTCCTCATCCATGTATTCCATGGCATATTTGATGGCATTTTCCACAATCGGCTGGAGGATGATTTTCAGGGAATAGATTCTGCCGATCGGCAAATCATCCTGTACGATAATCTCGTATTCAAAATCCAGCTTGCTTCGCATCCTCTGAATCTCCAGATAACGCTCCACATGTTCCAGCTCTTTCTCAATGGTGACTTCCGTTACTCCGGCACTCAGGCCGATTCGAAAAAATTTCGCCAATGCGGATACCATTTTCACCGCTTTTTCCTGATGACTGCCGATCATCCATATAACACTCTCCAGTGTGTTGTACAAAAAATGGGGATTGATCTGCTCCTGCAATACTTCGAACTCTTTTTGGCGTTTCAATTCATGCTCCGCGTCCAAGTCCTGCATCAATTGCTTGATCCGATTCCGCATATTGTCGATGGAACGCCCCAGATGCTCGATTTCATAGCTTCCGCCGATATACACTTTGGCATCCAGATTGCCCTCCTCGATTTCGTTGACGGACATATCGAGCTTTTGTATCGGCTCCGTGATTCTGGTGGAAATATAGGCATTGATGATGGAGAAAATAAATACCATGATTGAAAACGTAAACACCATGAACCATCTTGTTTTGATGGTATTTAACGAAATTCCGACAGCCGGCGTTACTCCGATGATCTTCCAGCCCGTATAACCGACCGTTCCCACAATAATCGTCCTTTTGTTCCCCTCAAAGATTTCTTCAACCACACCATCCGGATATCCGGCATTGACCGTATTATTTTCCTTATAGCTTGTGGTATTCACAAGATTTCCCTTCGGATGCCAGATAATATCTCCCTCGGAGTCCGTCAAATATAAATATCCGTTGTTTCCGAGTTTCACGTTTTCCATCACATTTTCCAGACCGGAATAGGACAAATCAATCAACAGCACACCGTTTTCCGACTTGCCTCCCCTGGTGATTGCCACCGCTTTTGAGAACTTGATCACCCAGCTGTATTTATTGTCTTCATAGGAAAACAGATTCTGAACGCTCAGATCGAAAAAATGCATCCGATCCGGATATTTCAAAGGTTTCGTAAACCATTCTTTATTCCCGACGTCATACTCTTCTCTCACTCTCGATGCGGGAAAGACCTCCAGCAAATCCCCGGAACCGGAAAACAGTGCAATATCTTCCACGAAGTCCTTATTATTGTCATACAGGAGATAGAATTCATCTCCTATCTCCTCATAATCCAAATCCATATTTTTAATGACACCGTAACTCAGGGAATTGGACAAATTCATGATATTCCTGAGATAGGCTCCGACCGACCGGTTCAACTGGTTTACTACACCGATATTCTCTTCGATGATGGCCTGGCTGAATGTTCCCGTCAATCTAAGGTATAGACTGACTCCGATTATCACAATCGCCAATATTGCGGTTAGTGAGTAATATATGAAGATTGAGTTTCGTATGCCCAGATTGTCGAAAAATCCCCTGAATTTTAGTTTTATCATTTCTCTTTGTTCCCGAAGCTCCGATACTTTGTAGGTGGCACGCCGAATTTCTTCTTGAATACATAACTGAAATAATTCTGCTCCTGATATCCGACCATCTCCGCAATCACATAGGTTTTGTAATCGGTGGAGTTGAGCAGTTCCACCGCCTTATTTAATCGCATATCGGTCAAATAGGCCACATAGGTCTGATTCATCTCTTTCTTGAACAAAGTGGAGAAATATGCCGGCGACATGTGTAAATGCTTGCAGATCATCTCCACCGACAACGCGGCGTTCTTATAATGCTCCGCAATATAATCCTTCGCCTCTTTGATGATCTGTTTGGTGGTGGTTTCCCTCTTCTGCTGCATCATGCCGTTCAGGGAAGTACAGGTCTTTGTCATCCACTCCTTGAATTCGTCCGCATCCGCCGCCTTCGCGATGACATTCGTATAATCGGAAATATTTTCAAGTCCCACATCCGACTGCTGCATCAGATTCAAAATACAGGATACGATGCTGAGCATATAGGCTTGCGTTTGCTTGCTGTGTACCTTTGCGGAACTCATCTTCCGGTGTATCTTGTCAATCACTTCCACCATTCTTTCCTGCGGTCCGAATTTGATCACGGAAATGATGTCATTCTGTTCCTTCTCATCCAGCTTCAGCACTCCGGTCTTCACCGGCTCCACATCCTGAATATAGAAGACATCCTCTTCCTCATTCACACGCATGTATCCGAGCGCATCCATGGCTTCCTTATAGGACTCGTCCAGTACCGTCAGGGACTTCTGCGTACTTCCCACTCCGAAAGTCAGTTTCACTCCGATCGTTCTCTTTGCCTCCCGGCATACATCATTCAAAAAATCAATCAAGCCCGCCTGACTGATTTTCGAATTTCCTTCCGTGTCCTTATCCACGGCAATAATCACCACCGGCACGGAATCCAGCATCGAGGAAAATAGGGCATACCTGCAATAGGCTTTTAATTTCTCTTCCAGAAAATTTTTGACGGAAATCATCATGAGTTCCGGATTGTTATCATAGTCGGAACCGTCGTCGAGTTCATTTACATTCACCGCAACACACTGCCATTTTTTGGCTCCTGCCAGGTCAATCTCGTATCGTTTCAATCGCAGATTGATTTCCTCTTCCGAAAAATGATAAACATCACCATTATTCAAAAGTTTATTCAGGAATTGCTCCCGCAAAAGCGGCAGGCTGGCAACAAAATTCTCCTTCAACAGATCCATATTTTGACGCGCGTGAATTTCATCGTCCAGCTCTTTCTTTACTTTTGCCAATGTCTCATAAAGCGCCTCTTCCTCAATCGGCTTCAGAAGATACCATTTAACGCCGTAACTCATGGCTTCCTGCGCATAGCTGAACTGGCTGTAACCGGAAAGTACCAGAACTTTTATGGACGGATATTTCTGCTGAACCCAGCGCGCCAACTCAAGACCGGTCATATACGGCATCTGCACATCGGTTATGATGACATTCGGCTCCAGCGCCTCAATTTTTTCTATGGCTTCCTCTCCGTTCTCCGCATCCGCCACCAAGGTAAATCCGGCCTTTTCCCAATCAATACTGTTTATGATTCCCTTCCTTGCGTCCTCTTCGTCGTCCACAAGCATGATTTTATATAAATCCATATCTACCCTCCTTACCGGTCTCCTTCATAGATACAACGATTCGGATACAAAGTATATACTTCGTATCCGATAGCTCTATTGTTTATTTTTCGCGTCAATTCGAACCAGCGCTCTTCGAAGCGCAAGTTCCGCTCTTGCAATATCGATTTCGGAGGAAAGTGAACCGAGTCGCTCTCTGGCTCTGGCCTCCGCCTCTTTTGCCCTTTCTTCGTCAATTTCATCCGGCCATTCGCAGGCCTCCGCCATAATGGTCACGCTGTCTTCCAGAATCTCACAAAATCCCGATATCAATGCCGCAAGCCTCATTTCTCCCTCGGCCGTATGGATACGAAGCAAACCCGGAGCAATCACCGCCGTCATCGGAATGTGCTTGGCATACACTCCGATTTCTCCGTACGTGGTACAAAGCTCCACCATCGTTACATCTCCCTCATAAAAGATCTTGGTCGGAGTAATCACTTTGAGTTTAAAAATGTCCATGACCGCCTCCTACTGATTTGCTCTTTGAACAACTTCCTCAATGGTTCCGGCATTCAGGAAATACTGCTCCGGAATATTGTCATGTTTCCCGTCCAGAATTTCTTTAAATCCGCGAATGGTCTCCGAAACCGGGACATATTTTCCCTCAAGCCCCGTAAACTGTGTCGCCACGAAGAACGGCTGCGACAGAAAACGTTGAATCTTTCTGGCTCTTGCCACTGTCAGCTTATCCTCCTCCGACAACTCGTCCATACCGAGCATGGCAATAATGTCCTGCAATTCCTTATACTTTTGAAGCACCTGCTGCACTCTTTGCGCCACATTGTAATGCTCTTCTCCGACGATGTGTACCGACAAGATTCGGGAAGTCGATGCAAGCGGATCCACCGCCGGATAAATTCCGAGCTCCACAATGGAACGGTCCAAAACCGTCGTCGCATCCAGATGGGCAAATGTATTTGCCGGAGCCGGGTCCGTAAGGTCATCCGCAGGCACATAAACCGCCTGAACCGATGTAATGGATCCTCTCTTTGTCGATGTGATGCGTTCCTGCAATGCTCCCATCTCCGTCTGCAGCGTCGGCTGATATCCTACCGCGGACGGCATGCGTCCCAGCAAAGCCGACACCTCGGAACCCGCCTGTGTAAAGCGGAAGATATTGTCAATAAACAACAGCACATCCTTTCCGCCCTGATCTCGGAAATATTCCGCCATGGTAAGTCCGGTAAGACCCACTCGCATTCTGGCTCCGGGCGGCTCGTTCATCTGACCGAACACCATGGTGGTTTTGGAAATAACCCCGGATTCCATCATTTCATAATACAGGTCATTTCCCTCTCGGGTTCTCTCCCCGACTCCGGTAAATACGGAATAACCGCCATGCTCGGTTGCAATATTACGAATCAACTCCTGAATCAACACGGTTTTGCCCACACCGGCACCCCCGAACAGACCGATTTTTCCGCCTTTTTGGTACGGGCAGAGCAAATCCACCACCTTGATACCGGTTTCCAGAATCTCGGTTTGCGTGGACTGTTCTTCAAATGCCGGTGCCTTCCTGTGAATCGGAAAATAGTCCACCGCTTCGGGAGCCGGTTTGTTGTCAATCGGATCTCCGAGAACATTAAAAATACGTCCCAGAGTCTGCTCTCCCACAGGAACCGAAATCGGTGCACCCGTAGCAATCGCTTCCATCCCCCTGACAAGTCCGTCCGTACTGCCCATGGCAATGCAACGAACCGTGTCATCTCCCAGATGCTGCGCAACCTCTACCACCAGTTTGCTGCCATCCGAAAGAACAATGCGAATCGCCTCATTGATATGCGGCAGATGTCCCTGTTCAAATTTTATATCCAGTACGGCACCGATAATTTGTGTTATCCTGCCGATATTTAAATTAGACATGTTTCATCCCCTCTATGTTTCTGATTTCGTAACTTGAATCCCCTTGATTTTCACATCACAAAATGAAAGTCCGAATGGATTATTTGATGCACGCAAGCTCCTAGTTGATAGCATTCGCTCCGGCTACAATCTCGGTCAGCTCCTGCGTGATCGCACTCTGACGCGCACGATTATACTGTAATCCCAGCTTTTCAATCAATTCCTCGGCATTGCTTGTTGCGCTTTCCATCGCCGTCATTCTGGCTCCGTTCTCAGAAGCCGCCGATTGCTGCAATGCACCGAAAATAACGGAAGCCAAATACTTCGGAACGATGGAATCCAATACCTCTTCTTCATTCGGAGAATAATTCATCATCGCCCGCAGCTTGATTTCCTCCACACCGTTTGCATTTGCCGCATTCCTCCTGATGTCTTCCCCGGTAATCGGAAGCAGTTTTAAAAGGGTCGGAATATGCACCACCGTATTTTTAAATCCGGTATAGGCAAGGTAGATCTCGGAAATTTCACCCTTTTCGAATTCCGTAAGCAAAACCTTGGTAAGCTCCGCAGCATCCCGGTATTCCGGTTCATTGATAATCTCCGGATAATCTCCGACAATCGGATACCCCCTTCTTTCGAGCCCGTCCCTTCCTTTCTTTCCGATGGAATATACGACGGATTCCTCTGCATTGAGTTTACTTAATACGAGCTTGACGATATTGTTGTTGTATCCACCGGCCAGTCCCCGGTTTCCGGTTATCACGATCACCGCTTTTTTCCCGCCATCCCCGGACTTTAAATATCTGTGACTCAGATTCGGACTTTTTTCCAGAATGGAGCTGATGGTTTCGTACATCAAGGTGTAATACGGCTTGGAAGCCTCCGCTTTTGCTCTGGACTTCTGCAATTTTACCGTAGAAACCAGTTTCATTGCCTTGGTTATCTGTCCGGTACTCTGTATGCTGGCACGTCTGCGTTTTATTTCTTTCATCGAAGCCAAAACAAATCACCTCTTTCTAAATCTTTTTACATTCATCGATCGCCTTGGTCAAACGCGCTTCCAGCTCTTCGCTGAGTGCTTTCTTTTCCCGGATCTCGGTTAATATGTCCGGATGCTTGGATTCCATAAACTTCAGCAATTTCTCCTCAAACTCAAGGATGTCTTTCACCGGAATATCCAAAAGCAGCTTCTTTGTTGCCGCAAAAATAATCACAATCTGCTTCTCCACCGCCATCGGTTTGTAATTCGGCTGTTTCAAAATCTCGCGAATGCGCTCGCCCTGTGCAAGCTGTCTGGTGGTTGCTTCGTCCAGCTCCGATCCGAATTGCGCAAAGGATGCCAGTTCTCTGTACTGCGCAAGCTCCACACGAATCGGTCCGGCAATCTTCTTCATTGCCTTGATCTGCGCGGAACCTCCTACTCTGGATACACTGAGTCCCGCATTGATCGCCGGACGAAATCCGGAGTTGAACATTTCCGTTTCCAGATAAATCTGACCGTCCGTGATGGAAATGACATTGGTCGGTATATACGCGGAAACGTCTCCGGCCTGTGTTTCGATAATCGGAAGTGCCGTCAGGGAACCGCCTCCAAGCTCATCCGACAATCGGGATGCTCTTTCCAAAAGTCTGGAATGAAGATAGAATACATCACCCGGATATGCCTCGCGTCCCGGTGCTCTCTTAAGGAGCAGAGACAGTGTACGATATGCCGCCGCATGCTTGGTCAAATCATCATATACCACCAAAACATCCTCTCCTCGCTCCATCCACTCCTCACCGATGGCACAGCCTGCATATGGTGCGATATACTGAAGCGGGGCGAGATCGGAAGCGGTGGAAACGACAACCGTAGTATAGTCCATCGCACCGTACTCTTCAAATGTTTTTACAATGGATGCCACTGTCGATGCCTTTTGACCGATTGCGACATAAATGCAATGCACCTTCTGTCCCTTTTGATTGATGATGGTGTCCACCGCGATGGATGTCTTTCCGGTCTGACGGTCTCCGATAATCAACTCTCTTTGACCTCTTCCGATCGGAATCATCGCATCAATCGCCTTGATGCCGGTTTGCAACGGCGTATCCACGGATTTTCTCTCGATAACACCATGAGCCACTCTCTCCACTCTTCGGTAGGTATGTGTTTGAATCGGCCCCTTTCCGTCAATCGGCTGCCCCAGTGCATTCACCACTCTGCCGGTCAGTGCATCTCCGACCGGAACCTCAACCACTCTTCCGGTGGTTTTTACCGTATCCCCCTCACTGATCATCGTGCTGTCACCCAGAAGCACCGCACCGACATTGTCTTCCTCAAGGTTCAGAACCATGCCGTACACATTGTAAGGGAACTCCAGAAGCTCGCCCTGCATGGCTTTATCCAAACCATGAATTCTCGCGATACCGTCGGCAACCTGAATCACCGTTCCGACATCAGAGACCTCCAATTTCACGGAGTATTTTGCAATTTGTTCTCGAATAACCGAACTGATTTCCTCTGCTCTTAAATTCATTGGTTTACTCACCTTCTCTGTTTTATATCTTAATGCCCATCAATTTTCTTTCGATATCCTCTATTCTACTCTTAATACTGGAATCCAGTATCCGATCTTTAATGCGAATCACCAGGCCGCCGATCAGGCTTTGATCCACCTCATAGTGCATCTCAAAACTCAAATATTTTGTCGTGGACAAAAGCTTGTCCAAAATATTCTGTTTCTGCTCTTTTGTGAGTTCCTCCGCCGATTTCACATACGCAATCCCGATACCTCTTTCTTCCTTGTATCTCGAGATAAAATAGTCGAAAATTCCGATAAACTCCGACTGTCTGCCCTTTTCCACCACAATCTTCAACATGCCCAGAACCTCCGGGGACACTCTGCCCGAAAAAATTCCGTCAACCAGACTCATTTTTTCCTCGCCCGTCACTCTCGGCAATTCCAATACCCCGGACAATTCCTTATTGCTTTCGAAAATCGTTTTCAGTTCCAAAATTTCCCGATAGATTTTGTCAAGATTGTTTTTTTCCATTGCAATGTCAAAAAGAGCATCTCCGTAAACGGAAGAAACTAACTTTGCCATGTGCTTTTACCTATTTCCTTCAAAGTGTCATCAATCAAACGGGATGATACCTGCACATTCATGGTATCCTGCACCGCCTTTTGTGCAATCAAGGCGGAAAGTGCCACAAGCTCCCCTCTGATTTCGTCCATCGCTTTTTTCCTGTCCAGCTCAATCTCCCGCTCGGCTCTGTTTTTCATACGAACCGCCTCATCCTTGGCTGCCGAAATGATTTCTTCTTCGAGCAATTTGGCTTTTTTTCTTGCCTCCTCCAAAATAAGACCGGCTTCTTTTTCCACTTCTTTCAGCTTCGCATCATACTCCGCCTTGGAAGCGGCTGCCACATCCTTATCTTGCTTTGCAGCCGTGATGTCGGCAAGAATCCTTGCCTTTCTGTCACTAAGCGCTTTTTTGGCAGGATTAAAGATCAGGTAAGAAAGAGCGGCAAAGAGTATCAGAACCGCAAATGCCGTAATCGCCGAATCAAAGAGCAATTGCGCATCAAACCCTATAATTCTTTCCAAGCTATCCAAAAGATCTTCCTCCCTATTACTTGAACGGCTTTACAAACATCAGAATAATCGCAACAATCAGACCGTAAAGTCCGGTGGTCTCCGCAACCGCCTGTCCGATCAACATGGTCGACATAATTTCACTTCTGGCACCCGGATTGCGTCCAACCGCAGATGCACCGTGTCCCGCCGCAATACCCTGACCTACACCCGGTCCGATACCTGCGATCATCGCAATTCCCGCACCGATAGCTGAGCAACCATAAATAAAATCCTGACCTGAAATGTTCATACAAATATCCTCCTAAATTTAAATATTGAATGTCTTGCATTCGATTGATTTGTTGTTTTCCGAAACCGCATGCGATCCGGGATTTTGATACTTGACATCATCAAAGCTTGTCATTGACATAGACCATGGTTAACATACAAAACACATAGGTCTGAATCGCACCGGAAAACACATCAAAATACATGTGCAATGCCGACGGAATTCCGATTTTTGCCCAAACAGGCAGCATTCCGTACCAGAGTCCCATAATAATGACCCCGGACAACACATTTGCAAACAAACGAAGTGTTGTGGACAGCGGATTTGCAAATTCTCCGATTAAATTGATCGGGAACAATACCGGTGTGGGTTCGAACAATGCCGTAAAATGCTTCAGCTTATGGTTCTTGATTCCCTGATATTGCATCATAAGAAATGTAAATACGCCCAAAGGAAATGTCACACCGTAATCCGCAGTCGGATTCCTCATTCCAAGCAAACCGCTGAGATTGGAAAACAGAATAAATACAAACAAAGTACCGATATAGTTGATAAATCGATCCGAATGATCACCCATAACACTTTTGCAGACACTGTCCAGTGCTTCGTACATCATTTCGACCACATTTTGAAATCCGCTCGGCACTTCTTTCGGAGCCGTGAGTGCTCTTTTGGCAAACAACGCAAAAACAAGAATCAGCACACTCACGACCAATAACGAAATCGTGGTGGTGGTAATCCAGACATCATGACCGAAAACATTCAGTTTTTTGATCCCGTGTATGGAAAAGTCCACTTCCAATAACATCATATTGATCCCCATAATCCTCTTATTCCTCCTTCCTTTTTGAAATGTATCTATGAACTATCGGCTGTAAATACGCTCCGCATTTTAAGCCGAACAGTGCAAAAACAATCCCCAATACATTCACCGCGGCGGATTTCCAGAAAAGAATTACAACAATCACGATCACCGCCTTTCGAAGCATGGCATGCATTACCGTCTTCTTTCTCGCATATTCCGGATCACCGCTTGTGCCCGCTTCCTCCGCAGACCTTGCCATATCCCAGAGCAAAAGCAAGCAGAGCACCGTTCCGACAATCGCCCCGGATATCAGGCTCCACCTGGAATAACCGTTAATCGAAACAAAGAAAAAAAATACAATCAACGCCGCCTCAAACAGAATGATTCCGAATATCATCTCCAGAGCGGTATTTTTCAGCTCCTTTATCATCGTCATCCTCCTCCGATTCACAATATACCCTGCTTTTTCGCTTCGGAACCGATACGCTCACCGGCTTTCCATCTTCACCGCTCCCGCTTTCCCGATTTTTTTTGCCGTCCTCATCCCTGCTTTCCTCCGTCGCTTTCGCATCATTGGCAAGAATCTTCTGAAACATCTTTACCGTAGACCAGATCCCCGCAACAAGGCCGAGCAACATAAAAAACAAAATCGATTCGGTATGAAATCTCCGATCCACCCACTGCCCGGCAAATACGCACAGAAACAACGGAGTGAGTATGGATAAACCGACTTGTGTTACCAGGGACAGATTTCTCATAATTTGATACAGATTGTTCTTTTTCATCGATTACCTGATTTGAAAAACTTAAAAAATATCGTTTGGCTTGCGAATCACTTCACAAACAGTCCTATTAAAACTATATTATACCTTAAAAACCATAGGATTGTCTATAAAACCGAAAACACGGCAAATCTCGCAATCCTTTTGAATGCATTTTATCTAAAAATAATTTTGATCAGGTATTTTGACGAATACTAGCGGCTCACATATCTCTATTATAGCATTTTGCCAAAACTTTACAAGTTTTTTCTAAATTATTTTTTTATTTTCAGGAAAAGTTTTTGGTATCCGGGGACGGATGGTCTTTCCCGTAATCTTCCCGACGACCCTGTTGCATAAAAAAAAGAGCCGTCACACGATCGCTTCGTGCAACAACTCCTTCGTAAGATTCCCGGTTTTACAACCGCCGAATCCAAATCCATTTTTATTCCACTACATATGGTAAAAGTGCGGTATGTCTTGCTCTCTTGATTGCCACGGTGAGCTCTCTTTGATGTTTTGCACAGGTACCCGTGATACGTCTTGGTAAAATCTTACCTCTCTCTGAAATCAGTTTCTTCAAAGTTGCCACATCCTTATAGTCAATCGACTTTTTTTCACCGAAACAAAAAGCACATACTTTCTTTCTTCTGCGCATCCCGCCCATCGGTCTTCTTCTAGGACCGTCAGGTCTGTCTGATTTGTTAAATGCCATAATCGTCCCCTTTCGTTTATTCAGACTTTCGTCTATCTTGCAAAGCTTTTCGCACAAACATCGCTGTCTGTCAATTGAATGGAAGTCCTTCGTCGTCGACTCCATCCGGTATGTTCATAAAACCGTCACTGCTTGCCGAGGAAGGACTCGGCTTATACTCCTGCGTATAACCGCCAGTGTTCCCTGCGGAGTTCTTGCTGTCCGCAAACTCCTGATCCTCAACAATAACCTCTGTTGTATAAACTTTCTGTCCATCCTTATTCGTATAACTTCCGGTCTGAATGCGACCCGAAACAAGGACTCTCATCCCCTGTTTGAAATACTTTTCCGCAAACTCGCCCGATTTGTCAAATGCAACACATGGAATAAAATCAGCGGTCTGTTCCTCCGGGGTATTCGTCCTTCTCATTCTTCGGTCTACCGCAAGTGTATACCTTGCAATAGCCATCGCGCGCTCTCCCGATGAATATCTCACTTCCGGATCTCTTGTCAGTCTTCCCATAATTATAACTTTGTTCATACAATCACTCTTTCTTTGTCTTAATCTTAAGCCTCTTGCTTAACGACCAAGTATCTCAAAACCGGCTCCATAATACGAACATGTGCCTCAAGCTCATTCGGACAATCCGCATTGTCTGACTCAAACTTGATGAAATAGTAGAAGCCTTCTTTTTGCTTCTGAATCTCATATGCCAATCTTTTTCTGCCCCACTCGTCTACATTGGTCACGGTTCCGCCGAATCTGGTGATGTAACCTTGTACCTTCTCGAGTGCAGCGTTCCTGGCATCATCTTCAAGCTTGCCGTTAAGAACAAGTGCCAACTCATATTTGTTTGTCATCTCTTTACCTCCTTATGGTCTCCGGCCTTCGGCTTTCCCGAAAGCAAGGAATAATGTGTCACAGTTCTGTATTCTAACAGATTCCCCCAAAGAATACAAGTCCAAATTCCGAACGATTCATCCTTCCTTTGCATTCATCCATATCTCTATCCCCTCAGCGCCCATTCGCTGCAATCCATCACCTTCGTGGCGATCCCCTCATAAAACTCAGGCTCATGGCAGATCAGCAATACACTTCCCTTATAGTCCTTCAAAGCACGCTTCAGTTCCGCTTTTGCATCCACATCCAGGTGATTCGTCGGCTCATCCAAAAGCAAAATATTGCTCTCGCGATTGATGAGCTTGCAAAGTCTGACCTTTGCCTGCTCGCCTCCGCTCAGCACACGCATCAGACTCTCAATATGCTTGGTGGTCAATCCGCATTTTGCAAGGGCGCTTCTGGCTTCATATTGCGTAAATCCCGGAAACTCCTCCCAGATTTCTTCCAGGCAGGTGCGGGAGTTGTCTTTGTCCATCTCCTGCTCAAAGTATCCGATTTCCAAGTAATCGCCAAGGGCAACCGTTCCAAAAATCGGAGGGGTCAAACCGAGAATACTCTTGAGCAGAGTCGTTTTTCCGATGCCGTTGGCACCGGAGAGCACAATCTTTTCTCCTCTTTCCATCTGCATGGTAATCGGCTTGGAAAGGGCTTCGTCATACCCGATGACCAAATCCTTTGTTTCAAACAAAATCTTACCGGGTGTTCTTGCCTCTTTGAAATGAAATTCCGGCTTCGGCTTTTCCCTTGCCAACTCGATCACATCCATTTTGTCTAGTTTTTTCTGACGGGACATCGCCATATTTCTGGTTGAAACTCTGGCCTTATTTCTCGCTACAAAATCCTCCAGCTGCGCAATCTCCTGCTGCTGACGCTTGTACGCCGCCTCCAGCTGCGATTTCTTTACCTCATAGACCTTTTGGAAATTTTCATAATCTCCCACATATCGATCCAGGTTTTGATTCTCCATGTGATAGATGATGTTGACCACGGAATTTAAGAAAGGGATGTCATGAGAAATCAGAATAAATGCATTTTCATACTCCAGAAGATACCGCTTCAGCCACTCAATGTGGTTTTCATCCAAATGATTGGTCGGCTCGTCCAAAAGTAAAATATCCGGTTTTTCCAGCAACAGCTTCGCCATTAAAATCTTGGTTCTCTGCCCTCCGGACAGCTCTGAAACATCCTTATCCAAGCCAAGATCCAAAATCCCGAGAGCCCTTGCGACTTCCTCCACTTTGGAATCAATCACATAAAAATCATGCGCCATCAAAGCGTCCTGAATCATGCCGAGCTCTTCCATCAGAGCATCCATATCATCACCGGCATCCGCGAGCTTATCGCAAATCTCATTCATTCTGGCTTCCATCCGAAACAAAAAGTCAAACGCTCCCCTAAGCGTATCCCGAATAGTCATCCCTTTGTTTAACACGGCATGCTGATCCAGATAGCCCACTCGGACATCCTTTGCCCATTCGATCCTTCCCTCATCCGGAATCAGCTTGTCGGTAATGATGCTCATGAATGTGGATTTACCCTCTCCGTTTGCTCCGATCAGACCGATATGCTCTCCCTTTAACATCCGGAAGCTGACATCATGAAATATCGCACGATCTCCAAACCCGTGACTCAAATGTTCTACACTTAATATACTCATTTTATTTCCTTAATCCTCTTTTCCAGCACCACTCTGGGCAACATGATCTGATGTCCGCATCCGAGACATTTGATGCGAAAATCCTGCCCCACTCTTAATACTGTCCATTCTTTTGAACCGCAGGGATGCGGTTTTTTCAAAACCAGTACATTCCCCACCTCTATCGCCATTGCCATCAGACTTCCTCATTTATCATTGTGGTATGCAATCTTTGAATATCTTCAAAAATATATCCGCCGTCCAATTCTTTTTGCCCGAATGCCCATGAAACAAAATCTCCGATTTCGACTTCAAATACCTCAAGACGGTCTTCCTTTTCCAGCTTTTCGATGTATGAAAATTCCCGATTCAGATGCCATAAAAAAGTTCCGTTGTTCTCGGATATCATATCATCCCGAATTCGAAATTTGACGGTTTCCATTTGCTTCACACTGTCCTGCTTCAAATGCAGAACCTGCACAAATTCCTCCAGATGAATGATTCTTGCCATCTTATCGGGCTTTCCGGTCGGTTTCATATCGAAATAATTCAAGTCTCCGAGGAACTCCAAACTTTCCGTGTTCTCCAAGTTCCAATAAATGTGTACTCCCGCCACATTGCTTTTCTCATCAAAATAAAGACAAATCTCACCCGCATCTGTTCCCAGCATTTGATACAGTTGATTTAAATACTCCTGCGTTCTGTAGGTATAGACATCCACACCGGAGTGCAGCCACTCTCTCTGGAACCCCAAAATCTGCGCATCAAACACGCCTCCTCCGAAACCCAGAGATTTCCTCGACATCGGAATTGCGGAAGGATGAATCTGCTTTTCATGGAAATACTCATCCCCCAGAATGTTTTGATAAACCTTCAAATCCTCTTCGGAAACCAAATCAGGCGTCAGCGTGATCACTTTCAGCTCCACCCCTTTCTTTGGCTTTGTTTCCCATACTTCCGAGATGTATCCGAAGCCGAACGGAAGATAATAGTCCTTGTTTGCCGGTTTCAGATAGGTAAAGGGCTTTCTCTCCCGATACATCACATCAAACCCCGCTCTCAGGATCCTGCCCATTCTGCCTTGACGCCGGTATTTCTCATCGGTCGCAACCGCAACGATATAGTCCAGGTCCAGCCTCTGTGTGTAATAGACGATGGAATACGGGTTGAAATTTGCCATACTTACGATTTTACCGTCTTCCTCATCCGCAATAATACGGTTTTTCTCCGTTTTCACCGTAAAATAATACTTTAAAAATTCTTCCGAATCCTTTGGAAAAGCATGTTGATATAATTCTTTACTCCGCCCTTTTTCTTCATCCGCCAAAAATCTTATCATGTTCTCTCCCGCTTTTTACAAAGACCGAACACCCAAGTTGCCGTGATCTAGCCCCTGTATTCCACATAGTATTTGTGTGCATACCCGATCGGCTGATAACTCTCTTTGGCCTTGCGAAGCCCTTCAATTCCCAAATCATCCTCCCGATTCACCAATTCCACATTCGGAAATTCATGACACAAAAACTCCTTATTGATAAACTGATACAAACCCGGAATCTCCGGATTTGCCTTCTCAATGTGAATGACTGCCATATTCTCTCTTTCATTCAGGCTGCCGATGGAAAATGCTTCCAGTTGATTGTCGATGAAAACCCCGCCCATTTTGATATCCAGAATCGCACAGTTTTTCAGGATATCATGAATGCCCTCCACTTCCGGATCCAAATGTTTTTCCACATCCTCTCCCTTGGAAACTCTCCACAACTCCAAAAACCGGAACACTTCCTGTCTGTCGCTGCAATCCAGCTTACGGAACGCAAATCGACCTTCGTAACTTTTCACAAATTTATTGTAATGATTTTTCTTCTTGTGCAGTTTTTTCCCTGCCAGCGTCCTGAGAGCCTCTCCATCATATAAATAGTCTTTCGAGCCCTCTTTTTTTTCTACGATAAACTCATCCGGACTGAGATTCAAGATTTCAATCGCCGCCTCATCGGCCAGATTGATCTTAAATGTCATCCCGAGCACATGCTTGAAATAATCGATTTCCAAACGCAGACAATACTCCAGATCTTCTGCCCTGCACATCGGCATCGCGGCAAACGGTCTGTCCTCATCGCCCATCAGCCACAGGATTCCGATTTCTTCTCCCTCTCTTGTTACGACCGCTACCCGTACATTGTAATAGTCTTTCCAGATAAAGGCTTCCAGTCCCACACTGTCACAGGTTTTATTATCCCTAAGTCCGAAGAATTTCGAATACCTTTGCATATCCATCGCCGTTAACGGCTTAAATTCCAAATCTCTGTATGTGTCCATGACCACTCTCTTTCTATGATGATACTTGTTTGAAGCAATATACATTCAAATGCGTGATTGCCTCTTTGTCCGCTTTCCTTCTTTGCTCTGCTTTGAAAAGCCTGAGTGAAGCTGTTCGTCATGGATTATATCATATAGATTGTGTAAAATCAAATTATATCCGTGTCAAAAGAATATCCCGGATCTCCGTATCAAAACAACACCGCTTCCAATCTCCTGTAAACCGTCCCGTTTTACATGTCTTTGTACACTTCGCTCTTTTGCAGTATCTCTTCTTTCGTCGGAAGTTTCTCCATACTCTCACAGTCATGCTGCAAAACCGCCATCGCCTTTATCACGGCGCATTCCGCTTTAGTGAATTGAATATTGACTCTTTTTTTCTCCCAATCGTTCAGCACCGCTTCCCTCGGAATGACCGGATCATCCTCATCTTCGGGAAATTCCGCCTTAAAGAGTTTTTCTTTTAAAACCAACAGTTCGAATACATAATTTCGTCGGTCCTTGCCTTTTGGAAACAATTGTTCCACCATATGCAGTTCCCATTCTCTCTGCCCTTCTCCCAGACGAAAGACTCTTTTCATGTACTCTTTTTGACGCTTTTTTCTCTGCTTTTCCGTATTAAAGCTGAATAAGTCCGCAAGATTCATTCTACTCCTTCATGTATTTCGCTTCTACATCTCTGATTTTTTGTATTCTTGCCTCATGTCGGCCGCCCTCATACTCCGTTTCAAAAAACTCATCCACAATCATCTTGGCAATGTCGCTTCCCACAACCCGGGAGCCCATGGCAATGATATTGCTGTTGTTATGCATCGCGGTCATTCTCGCGGAATACGGCTCGGAACATGTGGCTGCCAAAATTCCCGGCACCTTGTTTGCAACCAGAGAGATTCCGATCCCGGTACCGCAAATCAAAACCCCCTTATCCACATCACCCGCTTTTATCGCCTCGGCGACAGTCAAACCCGGCAGGGGATAGTCCTGCCTGTCCTCCTCTGCCGTTGTTCCGTAGTCGATGCACTCATGTCCCTTTTTTCGCAAATGTTCCATCAAAATCAACTTTAAATCAATTCCCGTATAGTCATTTCCAAAACCGATCTTCATCTCTTCCTCCGAAATCCACCGTTTATTCATCATTAGTATCGTAAATAATAAAGGCTTTGTCAAGAGCGCCATAGTCTCGTCATCTTCACATATTTGCTGCCGCAGTTGCGGCATTTGTCGATACATCGCAGAGTTCCAGCATATCCGTATGCAGTTTCGCTTCGACGGTCATATTCTCTTGCGTTATCGGATGGCGAAATTCCAGTTTTGCGGCATGCAAGGCCGTGCGTTTTATTTTTTCACAACTTCCTCCGTACAATTCGTCGCCCAAAAGTGGATAACCCAGACTTGACATATGCACACGAATCTGATGCGTCCTTCCCGTTTCCAGTCGGAATTCCATCACATCGATTCCGTTTGTTTTTTTTACATGGCGATAATTCGTGATTGCTCTTTCGCCGTTTTCGTTGACGCAACGCTTGATCAACGATGCGTCCGCCCGATAAATCGGCAAATCAATGCGACCGGAGCGCGGAAATTTCCCATTCCATGTTTTCAAAAAATTCTCTGCAAACGATTTTGAAAATTCCCCGCCGGATGCCTTTGATATGCTTTCCTCCGTTCGTTTTGAAACACGAAGATCACGCAATGTAATCTCTTGAAATCCGTCCTCCACATGCATCCCCTCACAAAATGCCACATAACTCCTTTTTATTTCCCTTTTTTCCATCTGCGAATACAGAATCCCCGCACTCAAATAATGCTTCGCAATCATTGTCAATCCGGTCGTATCCCGATCCAAACGATTGATGCAGCGAAATACAAAATGTTTCCCCTGTTTTTGATAATAATCCATGAGCGCATTTGCCAGGGTATTTTCATAGTGATTGAGAGAAGGGTGGATCGGCATATTGCTCGGTTTATTCACGATCACCAAATCTTCATCCTCATAAACAATGTCCAATTTGCATACACATGGCAAAATTTTCAAAGAATCGGTCTCTTCCGAAACGAAAATCCTGAGTTCATCTCCTGCCTTTATGCCCGTCTTCAAATACACCCATTCTCCGTTTAAAACAACACTTTTTGCAGTTTTCTTCAGATTCACCAATGTCTGATGCGTGTAATGCTTTGATTTCAAAAATGCTCCCACGGACATTGCGGGAAAATCCTCCGGAATACAATATATGATCTCCCTTTTCAAACTGCCTCCCTTTTTGCTTTGGTATCACGGCATTTTTTCTAATAAAATTGCACCGAAAAAAACAATTCCAAAAAAAGAACCACTTTAGAGTGATTCTTTTCATACATTTCCGCGAATATTCACTTTCCGATTATTTCAAAAGATCTCCGAACTTCCCTGCAAGCCCCTGAACATCCTTCATATCAACACCATCCGATAAATCCACACCCTCAATCTTTAAACTTCCGGATTGCAATGCATTGGTAACCGACTTTACCTGTGCTTCCGGCAAATCCACGCCCAACATCTCCTTTAAAGCGGTTGCCGGATTTGCTAAAATCTTCTGCAGCAGTGCAGGCTCGGCCTGTACTTTCTTTATCAGCTCCGTCACTTTACCCTTTAATAATTCGTCCATTATACCTCCCGTAAACTCTCATAAATTTTGATATAGTATACCACAAATAAAAAGAGAACACCATTCCATTTTTAAAAAGTTTGCTCCTTTGTTTTGTAAGTAAAAGCTTCATTAAATGTAAGGTTTTTTACAATTGTGTGCGATTTCATTATTTTTTTGAAAATATCGCCTTTTTCAAACAAAATGCAGTTATAATATATTTGCAGTTCGGCATTGAATATTTCAGAAATACAAAATGGAAGGAGAATTTAATATGAAAAAAAGAGTATTACGGAATGTAGTTCGAATGAGTGCATGCGCTCTTCTTCTCAGCTTATCGCTCAGTTCCACCGTTTTTGCATTTATCAAGCAGGAACGCGGCGACAGAGGAATGTGGATCCAGGAATCCAACGGACGTTGGTGGTACCAATACAGCACCGGCGGCTATCCTGCAAACACCTGGATTAAAGACGGCGGTGAATGGTATTATTTTGAATCCGACGGATGGATGGCATCTGCGAGGTGGATCCAGTCCGGATCCGACGGATGGTTCTATGTGGACGGCTCCGGTAAGATGCTTCGAAATACAACCATTGACGGCAAATGGTATGTGAATGACCGTGGCGCCTGGGTTGATCCGAATAAATAATTTCCCCGTCTTATTGTGTTTTCCGCAAGAATGTCGGTAACAAAAATCAGTATCCTTTTTACCCTTTCGATATTTGTAAGTATTATGTAAACATAAATATACAATACATCGCTTTTTTATGAAATTTTTAATTGTTTTTTATTGTATTTATTATATAATGGTTTTGTAAATATTAATCCAAGAATCAAAGGGGGATGCTCATATGACAAAGAGAAACTTGTTCACATTTATAACCGCAAGTGCAGCCGTTTTGTTTTTAACGCTTTCTTTCGGACAAGCGGCATACGCCAGTAGTTTCAAACAGCAATATCGCGGCGACCGTGGCATGTGGATTCAGGATTTAAACGGTCGATGGTGGTATCAGTATGACAACGGCAGCTATCCGAGCAACACTTGGTACAAGGATGGCGGAGAATGGTACTTCTTTGAAGCCGACGGATACATGGCCGCAAACAAGTGGATTTCCGGCAAGGATGGCTGGTTCTATGTGGATGGTTCCGGTAAGATGCTCCGAAATACAACCATTGACGGCAAGTGGTATGTGAACGATCGCGGCGCTTGGGTTGATCCTGAGAAGAGATAGTGATACCGACGATTCGGGTTCCTGCGTTTTTCCTTTTAAAGCCTTGTCCGTGCATGCACGGCAGGGCGTTTTTATTTTCGCACAAAAATTCTCCTCGTTTCCGTGCGATCCTCCGGAGGATTTTAAGGAAGTGCTGATGAAATCAGCACTTCCTTGGAAATTGTATTACGGAATCCACGCTCCGTTTGAATCAACCCTGTATCCGTCCGGCGTCGTTTCACCGGCATACATAGCTCCCTCGGAATATTTCTTATCTCCTTTTGTCGCCATATAATACCATTTATCCGAAATCTTCTGCCATCCGGTCTTCATAACACCATCCTCGGCACCGCTCAAATACCATTTTTCATCTTTGCTGCTTTTAAACCATCCGGTCTTCAGACTTCCGACCGTTTGCGGATCATCCGATAGATAATACCAGTTCCCGCCATCGTCGCGAATCCAACCGGTGTCAATATTGCCATTTGCATCAAAATGATATGTTACTATGGCACCGCTTTTTTCCCGTATATTAACCCAACTGTCCTGCAGGGTTTTTCCGTTCTTTAACACAAACTTCCATTTTCCGGTAAGCGAATCAATGATCCAATTCCCTTCATTTTCAGCGGAAAATACCTGATATGAAGCAATCCCCTTCACCGTCTGATTTTCCCCGCTTTTCGCCGCCGAAGCACTTCGCACCTTTGCGGTTTTCCCTCCTCCAAAATGACCTCTTTGAGATTCGGATCTGTCCGTTTTGTTCTTCTTCGGTTCTTTCGGCTTATTCGGTTCTTCCGACGCCTTCGGCTCGTTTGGCTTCTCCGGTTCTTCCGATGCCTTCGGCTCGTTTGGCTTCTCCGGTTCTTCCGATGCCTTCGGCTCGTTTGGCTTCTCCGGTTCTTCCTGCTTCACTTCTTCATACACTGCATAAAGAAGCCGGTTCTTTTCCACCGTCAGATCATCCGAGTAAAGAACATCGCTTCCCGGCTTATCGGCAAATCCTGCAAATCGGTAACTTCTTCCAAAGTTGTCCGTATACAGTTCGTGCATATTTAATTCGATATAATCCGGGTTTTCGTTTAACGGAGTCGACTTTGCAAGGACAATACTCTTTGTAAATCCTCTCTTTTCGTCTACAATCATAACTTTTGCAGCTTTCATATAGCTTAGGATGTAGGAGCCGCCCACACTTGCATCAAAAGAAATGGATGCGACATTCTGTGTGTTTCCCGAAAGAATATCGAACTCGACTTCAGAAACTTCGCAGATTCCCTCCGGATCCTCACTCACTTTCCAAAGGGCATAATCCGTATTGCCCATAACCAATTCACTCAGACTTGCATACACCCTGAGTTTCAAATTCGACGCCTCCACAGCATCATGATTACCGGATTTCATCCTTTCGGAACTCACATGGAGTTTCCACGCGAATCTGACATCTTCATCGCTCTTTGCCCGAATCGCATTGGACTCTGTCGCTAAAACGGAACGTTTTCTCAATTCAAATACATACTTTCCCTCATTTTCATCCGGATTTTCCAACCTGATATTTTCCAGCAAATTGTTATAATCTTCTCCATAAAGATTCATTCCGAACTCGGAGGTTTTCGGCGTATAGTCTATACTTACGGAATCATCGCCATGATACAGAGGATTTAAAATCACATCTCCTTGTTTCATCACTACGGTCTGTGTCATAAGCGATTTGTCTCTCATATCCAAATCCCCTGCCACAATCTGCCATTTTTGAAAAGCATTATGATTGTCGACATTCGCGGTTGTGATTTCTATCTCGTCATTCTCCATAAACACTGCTTTTTTCGAATTGTCAACAACAAGTTCTTTACCGTTTCTGGTATGTCGTAGAATCTTTGCATTTCCGTTCATGGTCATAGTATATTCATTCCCGATCCGTTTGTTCAAATCCGGCACATAAATTTCAACAGCATTGGACAATTTTTCAACCGGCTGCACTTCCTCATCCACAGCTGCCGCCACTACCAGATAAACCCTGTCTTTTTCCAGATTTTCAAAATTCACTTTGCCGCTTTCCGAAGTATGCCAGATTCTCTCATCCGGTACAACCGTGTTGTTTTTTGCATCAAGCAGAGCATATTTCACACCGGATACCGTCGAAAGAATCTGAATGCTTGCAAACTCTTTGTTCATGTCATGGTTTACAACATAGTTTTCGCCGACAGCCGGTATCTGCACCGCTTTCGCCGCACTCCTTTCATCCTCGGATATCCATGTGGAATCTTCCGCATCCCTGCCGACTTCCGGAGCGAGAAATCCTGCAATCTCATACACTCTGTACTCCCCACCCGGCAGCAGCTTTGTAAAACCGGCATTGTTCTTATCCGAACCGTAAACAATTTGCACAATCCGATGATTCATATCTGTCAGGATATAATTCTTATTCCTGTCCATATTCAGAATCTCAACACTTCCATATCCGTCGGATGCTATCTTCGCCTTCACCGTCGGAATCCTATAACTCATTTCTTCTTTCGTCCGGCTTTGTAAAAAAGTCACCTTGGCAAGCTGAATATCGGTGGACTTTACCGGTTCGAGATCTCCGTTTTTCTTCCGGTAACTTACATCCTGATATTTCGGGAAAACAATTTTTACAAAATTGCTGCCTTTCGGAAGATTGTATGCATCAAATGTAATCCTGCCATAATCCGGATAAGCTTCGGTAAAATTCTTGAATGCTTTTAAATTTTCAAACTTTTCCCATACCCTGTTATCCTTTGAAGTGTATACGGCAAAGTCGATATCGGCATTGTTCACAAGCCTGTCCCGAATGGAAGTTCCCCGGTATCCCGCCCATTGTATATATTCTTTGAAACCTTCCACCGTCTGATAATATGCCGTCAAATGTACATCTTTCACACCCGGAATCTTATAAACCAGATACTGTTCCCCTTCCGATTCGCCGGCGGCCACCCTGCTTTTTTCATACCTCGGCTGTCCGCCGTAATAAAAGCTGTTCTTGTCTTCGTATTGTTTCGATCCCGTACTGTATTGCATCAATCCTTCGGAATGTGCGTAAGGTGTCACGGCATATCCCGAACCCGGTGTATAATCCAGTGTTTCCAGATCATCAAACCGGACCACATCCTGGTTCTCCTTTTGATACACTCTCACCCAATCCACCAGAAAATCGCTGTTCTGCTTCGTTTCCCGCTTCGTATAATCCACCGGACCGACCCAGCCTGCTCCGACCTGTGTTTCCAGGATCGGAAACATGGCTCTGGTATGCATCGCATCCGTCACACCGCCCTTGCCGCTGGTGGCCGTCAGCTTTAATGAGCCGTCGATGTAAAATTTTATGAATTCCGGATCCCACTCCACCTCATACACATGAAAATCCTGACACCATGCCTCATAATTTTTATTGTTTCGATTATCGATGCTCCCTTTATTCACTCCGAGAACGCCGAAATGATTTGTGGTCCACGCATCCCAGGGATCCTTTCCCAGATATTCCAAAACATCGATCTCATCATGCCCCGTTTCGTCCTGACAAAGCATCCAGATGGCAGGCCAGATCCCTTTTGAATCATTTACCTTGGCTCGTACCGCCATTCTTCCGAACTGGAAGGAGTATTTGTTTTTGGATTCCAATCTCCCCGAAGACCATGTTACATGTTTTCCCAAAACCTCATCCTTGTATCTGTCGATCCCGACCGCATCCACCAATTGCTGTGTCGTGTCATAATTTCTGGAATTAATTGCCAAATACCCGTTTTCACCGTCTTTTTTAATGCTGACCGCCTGCCTGTTGTATATGGCTCCATGATTTGCCATACCTTCAATGATATTCCACTTGGATTCATCGATCACATCATCATTGAATTCATCAAACCACACCAGACGGTCGTATTTGCTTTGCGGTGCCTTGTATTCCGGTTTGGTTTCGTCGAAATTGTTCCCCACTGCCCAAATTTCTATCTCGGAATACTTAACGGGACTTTGTTCGTCTTTCTCAACCGTAAATCTTACATCCTTGCCTCTGATCCCGTTCGGCAGATCCACAACGATAAAATCATCACCTTGATCATAATCCCATTCATGGAAAACGGTACTTCCCTCCGTTTCCGGACTGTTGGAAACACTTACTTTTATTTCGGAATATCTTCCTCTTTCCAGTTTCAATTTAATATTCTTTATATTGTAAATATTTCTGTATTCAAACTGCAACCAGTTTTTCCCCGGAGTATTGTGGATTGCATAATGATCATTTGCCTCTCCGTCCGTAATTTTTTCGATGTCGGTTGGAGCAAGCCCCCAGACATAGGGCAGTTTCCCTTTGGCAATATTTCTCAGTTCTCCCTCTGTCGGCGCATCCGGAACTTCGGATTTTGGAATTTTTCCAATCACTTCAATTTCATTAAATCGAACTTTGCTGCTGTATCCTTTCCATTCACTGTTTGTATTTTGTATATAATGGCCCTTTTGCCATATTCGGATATACCTTGCCTTTGTCGGGTCGAAGCGGATAACTTGCGGTTTCCCTTTGTTTTCTCGGGTTTCCACTACATCTTCCGTACCAAAAACCACCCTGCTGTCCGAAAAATCCTCCGACAAGGATAATTCCACCTTTACATCCTTAAATGTGGAAACGGCATTGTCATATGTATTTCTGTAAATATTGATCTGATTGACTTCCCGCTCCTTGCCGAAATCGTATTGCAAATATACCGGATCCCAGCTATCAAATCCGTTGTTTTCCGCAGGCTTTCCGTTTTCCGTACCTGTCGAAATTTCCGTGTTGAACTCCTCATTGTTGCTGTTCGTCTTTTCCGCATCGGTCGCCAGACCGTCTCTGTGTACATTGGAATTCGGCTCCGTGAAATGCTTGTAATGTATTTTGCTGTTGGATTTCGGGGTTAATCCGAGCAACACATTGGCATCCACCATCTTTTCATCACTTAACCTGATATTGCTGTTCTCCGCCCTTGCAATCATGGCATTAGCAGGAGTGAAAATCATGGCACAACTGAGTAATATCGATAGGATTCTTCTTTTTTTCATTGTCTCTCTCCAGCCTCTATGATAAATTTAAAAAACTTATTTGTCTAATAATATAATCTCACTAATTTTGTTTGAAAATAGCATTATGTTAGATAAATTTTATCATATGTAATAAAGACAAAAACACAGTATTTCTATCCTTTCCTCTGCTCTCTGTATGATGATGAAGCAAAATAATACCGCTGATCGTGTGATCAACGGCGTCCCGAAAATAAGCGCAAGAAAAACCATGAATAAACTTCGGTTTTGCTGAATGAAAATGCAACATGAAATGCAACATAAATAAAAAAACCTATGAAATCTCATAGGTTTTAAAGAGGCGACAACCAGATTTGAACTGGTGATCAGGGTGTTGCAGACCCACGCCTTACCACTTGGCTATGTCGCCGATATTTAAAAGAGGAACAAATCCGTTCCATCTTAACTCCCTGAGTAGGACTCGAACCTACGACACTGCGGTTAACAGCCGCATGCTCTACCGACTGAGCTATCAAGGAATAATAAAAATCACTTCACCAGTATAGCAATAAATGCTATATTTGTAAAGTAAAATCTATCCGAACATATGCTTTGTGTTCCATACCTTCAAAACCACATATCAAACTGTGTTTTCACACTTCATCCAATTTCCACCATTCCGACTTTTGGTTAAACCCTCGACCGATTAGTAACAGTCCGCTGAATGCGTTGCCGCACTTACACGTCTGCCCTATCTACCTTGTCGTCTTCAAGGGGTCTTACTACTTTCGTATGAGATATCTCATCTTGAGGGGGGCTTCACGCTTAGATGCCTTCAGCGTTTATCCCGGCCCGACTTGGCTACCCTGCCATGGGGTCGCTCCCCAACAGGTACACCAGCGGTCAGTCCATCCCGGTCCTCTCGTACTAAGGACAGCTCCTCTCAGATATCTTACGCCCACGCCGGATAGGGACCGAACTGTCTCACGACGTTCTGAACCCAGCTCGCGTACCGCTTTAATGGGCGAACAGCCCAACCCTTGGGACCTACTCCAGCCCCAGGATGCGACGAGCCGACATCGAGGTGCCAAACCATGCCGTCGATATGGACTCTTGGGCAAGATCAGCCTGTTATCCCCGGGGTACCTTTTATCCGTTGAGCGACCACGCACCCACATGCCATGGCCGGATCACTAGTTCCTGCTTTCGCACCTGCTCGACCCGTCGGTCTCACAGTCAAGCTCCCTTGTACACTTGCACTCGCCACCTGATTACCAACCAGGTTGAGGGAACCTTTGAGCGCCTCCGTTACTCTTTAGGAGGCAACCGCCCCAGTTAAACTACCCACCAGGCACTGTCCCCAACCCGGATCACGGGCCAAGGTTAGATGACCGCTTGAACCAGAATGGTATTTCAACAACGACTCCACCAAGGCTAGCGCCCCAGCTTCACAGTCTCCCACCTATCCTACACAAGCACAAGCGAACACCAATACCAAGCTATAGTAAAGGTCCCGGGGTCTTTCCGTCCTGCTGCGCGTAACGAGCATCTTTACTCGTAGTGCAATTTCGCCGAGTTCGTGGTTGAGACAGTGGAGAAGTCGTTACGCCATTCGTGCAGGTCGGAACTTACCCGACAAGGAATTTCGCTACCTTAGGATGGTTATAGTTACCACCGCCGTTTACTGGGGCTTAAATTCTCAG
>JBHAEV010000034.1:0-32641 GCA_041855735.1 Lachnospiraceae bacterium | reverse complement strand
GTGGCTTTTACGATTTAGCCACAGCCTATCAGTCGGTGCACGTCAACTATTGAAACCGCCGTGTACCGAACGGTACGCACGGTGGTGTGAGAGGACGGCGGTTAGTCACCGCCTCCTACTCGATTATGAACGATGTTTACTTTCCGAATCCGTTTTGAAAGTATCTATCCCATCCCTCTTGTCCGAGAGAAAGACTGTGTAGCATGTGAACGGCGGAACCGGTTTTTTTGTCCGTGACATTGGTGGTCAGCTTTGCGATACCGTTCGCATTGTTTACGAGATATCGCTTCATGGCCACGTGTTCCTCGTTTTGATCATCCGAATCCGTGACATAGATTGCGACCAGATTTCCGCCCGCATCGTATTCCGCGCCCCAAAGTGTTACAATGTGATTGTTGCCAAGCACCGAATGTTCAATTCCGAGAATATTTCCCTGAAGCAATTCTTCTTTCAAATATTGACTCAAATCCGCATACATTCCCCGATAGCTCCGGTTTGTCAGTTTTTTCCCTTTGAATACCTCGTAAAAGTATCCGCCTCCGGAATCCGGAATCAGATTTTCGTTTTCCAGATTCAATCCTCCGTATGGTTTCGGAGTATACCCATTTATGAACAGGTCGATCAGAACATCCGTATTGAATCCGTCCTGTCGAAAACCGTAAATTTTTTTGAACATTTCAAAAAAGCCGCTGCTTTGCTGATTGTGATAGGAATCGATCAGACTGCTCAGACTGATGGTTTCGGCTTTGATTTTTCTTTGGATTTCTCCGTTTTGTTCCGAAAACCGTTCGATATTTTCCCGATTCTGCTCCATCCACCAGTGCAGCATATTGGATGCCGTTGCCGCAAAGCAGAGATTTCTGTCACGGGCACTTTCCGACGAGCCGACATAAGCTTTATTGGTATCAAACCATGAGGAGTTCATCTTTTGCTCCGTCGTATAGTCGATGTATGTACCATTGGAGGTATGGGTGATTGCTTTCTGGAAATCTTTGCCTTCTCCCATGGTCAAAGGTGTGATTCCCTGCACCCAGATGATACTGCGCTCCTGATGATTCTCGTCGGTGTAATGGGTGATATTGTCATTTTGCCCGTTTTCCAATTCTTCCTTGAATTTGTCCGCATGTTCCGGATCCTTTTTTATCAGGTTGTCTTCGCTTTCAACAGGCGAATCATTGCCGTCCGTATCTGAGGAATTGCCGTTCGTATCGGAGGAATTGCCGTTCGTATCGGAGGAATCGCCGCCGTTTGCATTGGAGGAATTGCCGTCGTTTGCGTCAGAGGAATTGTTGCCGTTCGGAGAAGTATTCTCTTCGGTATCCTCACGCTCCTGCGTGCCGGACGACAAAGAATCCTTTGCTCCGGTATCACTTGTAGTATCATCCGCCTCTTTCGGTAAAAGCGGAACTTGCTTTGACGTATCTGCATTTTCGCCGTCCGGTGCCGGTACCGTCTTTGCTTCGGAAGGGGTTGCGGATTCCGTGTGATTTGTTGCGGTATCGGCAGTCGTTTTTCCATCAGACAAATGCGGGGAAGAAGCGGCTTGCCCGGAAGACAGCGTGTCGGAAACCGCACCGCGACCGGAGGAAGAGCCGCTGGCGGAAGAGTTGCCGCGACCGGAAGAAGTCCTGCCGGAGGAAGAGCCGCCAAAAGAGCTGCCGCGACCGGAGGAAGATCCGCCGGAAGAGCCGCCGCCTTTTGCGCGGGAAGTTTGCCCGCTTTGTTTTTGTTCGGTTATTTTTTGAGGAATGGTTCGAACTCCTTTTCCCTCTTCAAACAGAATTTTGCCATCGGACAAAAGACATCGACCGTCCGTATTTACCGCATAGCCGTCCGGTGTCTTTTCATCGGCAAACATATGTCCCGAAATCGGATCGAAATAATAACAATAGCCGTCGATCCACTGCCAGCCTTTCAGCATTTTTCCGTTGTTTTGTCCTTCTTCGACATCTAAAAAATACCATTTTCCATCAGGGGCAAGGAGCCATCCCGTTCTCATTTCGCCGTTTCGGTCATCCAGATAATACCATTCGTTTCCGGTATGCAGCCATCCGAACTGCAAATCCAGGTTTGCACGATAATATTTCCATTTGCCGGATTGAAATACCCATCCTGTGGCGGATGCCGTTGCCGTAAATTCCGCTGTCGACGCAAACACACCGGCCAGACCGATTCCGAGCGCCAAACGGATCCACAGATTTTTTTTCTTTTTACTAAACAATACATTCTCCTTTACTTGCATTCCAAAAATTCTACCATGATATTATAAACAATAATCCGTAAGAAAACAATTCCAAAGTGAAAAATAATTATTTATTATTCGGAATGCTTCCGGTAAGCCGTGAAAAAAGTGGATTTGATGGGTTGTATGCAATAAAACCGCATATGACGGGAATGAAAATTTCAGAACTTCCGCGGTACTTCGCCGGCGAACAAAGCCGCGAAAAGACCGATATTTTAGCTTGCATTTTAACGGGAACTTATGTAAAATATACTTGAAGTTGATTGAGTTTTAACAAATTAAACTTTCTAAATATTTTCAGGAGGAACGAAAATGTCAGTAAAAGTAGCGATTAATGGTTTCGGACGTATCGGACGTCTTGCATTCAGACAAATGTTTGAAGCGGAGGGATATGAGGTAGTGGCGATTAACGATCTTACCGATCCTGGAATGCTTGCTCATCTTCTTAAGTATGACACGGCACAGGGCGGTTTCGCAGGCAAATTCGGTGAAGGCTTACACACCGTGGAAGCAGGGGAAGGATCCATTACCGTTGACGGCAAGAAGATTACCATCTACAAAGAGGCGGATGCATCCAAGCTTCCTTGGGGAGAACTCGGAGTTGATGTGGTTTTGGAGTGTACCGGTTTCTATGTGACAAAGGCGAAGTCACAGGCTCATATTGATGCGGGTGCCAAGAAGGTCGTGATTTCCGCTCCGGCAGGAAACGATCTTCCGACCATCGTATTCAATGTAAATGAGAACACCCTTACAAAGGAAGATACCATCATTTCGGCGGCTTCCTGTACAACAAACTGTCTTGCTCCTATGGCAAAGGCGCTCAATGATTTCGCTCCGATTCAATCCGGCATTATGAGCACCATCCATGCTTACACCGGTGATCAGATGATTCTGGACGGTCCTCACAGAAAGGGTGATTATAGAAGAGCAAGAGCCGGCGCGGCGAACATCGTTCCGAATTCCACAGGTGCCGCTAAGGCAATCGGACTGGTTATTCCGGAGCTCAACGGCAAGCTGATCGGTTCGGCGCAGAGAATTCCGGTTCCTACCGGATCCACCACCATCCTTACCGCAGTGGTTAAGAAGGCGGGCCTGAAGAAAGAGGACATCAATGCTTACATGAAGTCCGTAGCGAATGCATCTTACGGATATACCGAGGATGAGATCGTATCTTCCGATATTGTAGGTATGAAGTTCGGTTCCCTGTTTGATGCAACACAGACCATGGTAAGTGCAATCGGCGACGATTTGTATCAGGTGCAGGTTGTGGCTTGGTATGACAATGAAAACTCTTACACATCTCAGATGGTAAGAACCATCAAGTACTTTGCGGAATTGGCATAATCGATAAAATCGGAATGACCATGAGAGGTCCGGTCTTAGGACCGGAACTCTCTTTTTACACTGCGAAAAAAGGAGATTATTTATGTTGAACAAGAAGACAGTGGATGATTTAAAAGATATCAAGGGCAGGAAGATTCTCGTTCGTTGCGATTTCAATGTGCCGTTGAAGGAGGGCGTGATTCAGAATTACAATCGTATTGACGGTGCGATTCCTACTTTGAAAAAACTTTTGGACGGCGGAGCGAAACTGATTCTTTGCTCTCATCTCGGAAAACCGAAGGGAGAGGCATTGCCGGAGTTGAGCCTTGCACCGGTGGCACCTGCACTTTCCGAAAGACTCGGAGTGGATGTGAAATTCGTATCCGATCCGAGAGTGACCGGTGAAGAGACGAAAGCACTCGCGGCAGAGTTGAAGGACGGAGAAGTTCTTTTGCTTGAGAATACCCGCTACAGAGCGGAAGAAACCAAGTATGGCAAGGACGATGCGGCGACGGAATATGCAAAAGAACTTGCGGCACTTGCGGACAACGGCATTTTTGTAAACGACGCATTCGGAACCGCTCACAGAGCGCATTGCTCCAATGTCGGTGTGGCGAACTTCTGCAAAGAGAATGTGGTCGGATACCTCATGGAAAAAGAAATCAAGTTCCTCGGTGAAGCGGTTGAAAATCCGGTACGCCCGTTTGTGGCCATTCTGGGCGGCGCGAAGGTTTCCGACAAGATCAATGTCATCAACAATTTGCTGGAAAAGGTTGACACCTTGATCATCGGCGGAGGTATGGCGTATACCTTTTTGAAGGCGAAGGGAAAGGAAATCGGAAATTCCCTTTGCGAGGAAGACAAGCTGGATTATGCACTGGAGATGGTAAAGAAGGCCGAGGAAAAGGGTGTTCGTTTCTTGCTTCCGGTGGATCATGTGGAAGGCAGAGAGTTTTCCAATGACACCGAAAGAAAGGTCGTGGATGAGATCGAGGCCGGTTTCTCCGGGTTTGACATCGGACCGAAGTCCGTGGAATTGTTTAAGGACGCTCTCAAGGGAGCCAAAACGGTTGTCTGGAACGGACCGATGGGCGTATTTGAGTTCGAGAATTTTGCAAACGGAACTTTGGAAGTGTGCAGAGCGGTAGCGGAACTTGCGGATGCGACGACCGTGATCGGCGGCGGAGATTCCGTAAACGCGGTAAAGAGACTCGGTTTTGCCGACAAGATGACACATATTTCCACCGGCGGCGGTGCAAGTCTGGAATTCCTGGAGGGCAAGGAGCTTCCTGGTGTTGCAGCGGCAACGAGCCGGTAAATCGGCTGTGAAGCCGGCATGGATGTTTGTGAAAATGGCACTGTGTATTTCGCATGTGATGCCGATAAAAATAAAAAAGAGGACGAGATATGTCAAGAAGAAAAATTATTGCCGGAAACTGGAAGATGAATAAAACACCGTCTGAGGCGGTTGCGCTTGTAAATGAATTGAAGCCGCTTGTGGACAACCCGGAAGTGGATGTGGTATTTTGCGTACCTGCCATTGATTTGATTCCGGTTATGGAAGCAACCAAGGGAAGTAATATTGAGGTCGGTGCCGAGAATATGTATTTTGAAGATGCCGGTGCGTTCACCGGTGAAATCGCGCCGGGGATGTTGACCGATATCGGAGTAAAATATGTCATTCTCGGACATTCCGAAAGAAGAGAGTATTTTGCAGAGACGGATGAGATCATCAACAAAAAAGTGTTAAAGGCCTTTGAGGCGGGAATGACTCCGATCGTATGCTGCGGTGAAACATTGGAGCAAAGAGAGCAGGGCATTACCATTGACTGGGTAAGAATGCAGATTAAAATTGCATTTCGCAATGTTTCTGCAGACTTGGCAAAGAAAGCCGTTATTGCGTATGAGCCGATCTGGGCAATCGGTACCGGTGTGACCGCGACCACCGAGCAGGCACAGGAAGTATGTGCGGCAATTCGCGTATGTATTGCCGAAATTTATGACGAGGCGACGGCGGATGCGATTCGTATCCAGTACGGAGGATCCGTGAATGCAAAGAATGCGGCAGAGTTGTTTGCACAGCCGGATATCGACGGCGGTTTGGTTGGCGGTGCCAGTCTGAAACCGGAGTTCGGAAGTATTGTCAATTACAAAGCATAAATGTCATAAATGCAGCAGTCAAATTTCATTCGCAAAATGTAAACAAATGAATTTACCGCTTAGTTATTCGTTTGTTTACTGCAAGAGCCGAGGATTCTTCACCTCGGCTCTTTTTGAACTATGAGAAATTATTAGGAGCTGCATCCTGTACGCATGAGAATTCGTCGGGATGCAAAGCGGATTCCTACGGATTGTTATTTAATATCATATCCAGATATACATTGTTGAAATTCGAATCGAGTTGCAGTGCGTTCTTAATCTCGATCAGTCTGGTGGTGCTGTTGATTGTTCCGAATTTTATCCGATATGTTGAAATCGATTCATAGGCCTTGTCAATGCTTCCGCTGTAAGGTGCTACGGCATTGCGAACATAATCGGCGGACACATTTTCCTTTGTTTCAATGATCAGAATATCACTCATAAACTGTATGGAAACCTGTGCAACCGTTTCGTTCGGCGGTGAAACATAATTGGATACGCCGGATTGGACGGATGCTCTGGGAGAAGCGATGAGGCCGAGCGTTTCGCCATTGCTTTGAGTCGAAGCTGTCTGTGAGTTTCCTGCTTTCTTTGATACTTCAAGGCTTTCCGCAAAAGGTGAAGTGCGGGTTCCGCTGCTTTGCACGGATATGCCGACACTTTGTACGGTTGTGCCGGTTTTGGCATGAGGATCCGATTTCAAACCCTGGTTCGCAATAAATTGAACGGCACCACCCAGTACCCACTGCCCTTTTTCGTTGGTAAGATTGTCTGTGCCCTGTGTGTTCATATTGTACACCAGTCTTCCGTTGTCATCAAAGTAGTATCGATAGCCGTCGATCCACTGCCAGCCTCTGACCTTTTTGCCGAAATCCTCCCCGATTGTGGTATTCAGGAAATAGGTTCCGGTGTTGTCGGTATACCAGCCGTAATCCATATACCCGTATTTGGACGGACTGGAATTGTTAAAATGATAATCGTTCTTCCAACCCACGATGAGATTGTTGCCGGAATCATAAAGCATGATCGTTGTTTCGTTGATTTTCTTCCAACCGCCGGATGAAACATCGGCCTGGGCGTGGGCTTTTATCCCGAACAAACCGACGGCAATGAATCCGATGGTGAAAAAAGTTGTAATAATTTTCTTATACATCTCCATATCCTCCCTCTTTATATGGTAATTATATATCAAAAAAATAAAAAAAACAATAGAATTTATTTGATAATGTTTCGAATTAAGGTTTTCATACAAAGGTTTAAGGATGTTTTAATAGTGATAAAAAACGGAATAAACTTTATAATAATGTATTAACAAATAAGAGATTTTCTTAATGTGAAACTCATACTTTAAAGGAGAGCGTGATTGTGAAAAGCGACGGATCGGATTGAAAATGTCTTATTTGCTAAAATCATCGAAACTTCTTTATAATCAGAATAATCTTAATTTTTACAACAATAAAGAAAATTCAACCCAGAATGGCACTTAAAAAGAACAATAATTAACAAAGTTCGACAATTAAATTCAGAATAATGCTTGACAAAACCGGAATTAATGGTATACTTAAATCACATAAAGAGAGTGAAAGGAAAAATCCAAAAGAAAGGAGGTACACTCCGAAGGACAGATTAAGGTAATATCCCATCGGTAATACAGAAGTCACTAAGCGGTAGCCGATCAACTGAGAATCCGATTGGAGAATAAGAGCAGAAAAGTTTGTGATAGCCGGGCTAGCAGGTATACTCATAAGTCGTTTCCCTTATTCGAGCGATTCTCTTGTACCACAGGAACATATATTTAATTTACTTTTAGAGAATTTGATTCGTGAATTTCAGAAATGTTTGAATTATATATATTGATTATGTGAGGAGATATAATACTTGTAAAAGTTTAATATAGAGTCCTTAGTTCACACAGTTTCGATTCTAGTGCAGATACACTTCCTAGAGAGTCATGATGGACAAAGAGTGTAGGATATAAGGAACATGAAAGCTTAGTGGCGGATTACAATTGAATAGAAATCTATAGGAAGAGAGGTCTTGTATGGAACCAAAGATAGATTGAGAAGGGGATATTGGTAAAATCTAATATCCTCTTCTTATTTTTTTGTGTCTGTGATAAAATATCATGGAAAGAACTCTTTGTGGAGTTCAAGAACACAAAACACAGATAGGAGAACTATGAATAACGATATATCAAAACCACAAAACACAGGTGGGGATGATTTTGAAAAAGTATGCTTTGTCTGTAAACGTACCGAGTCCAAGACGGGTAAGATTATCAAAATGCCGGGAAATATCGATATTTGCCCCGACTGCATGCAAAGAGCAATGAATCAAATGGGGAATGCCAATATCAATTTTGATAAAATCAATGATATGGGGATCGTCAATGAAAAGGGCGAGATTGATATGAGTAAAATCAATCTGCAAATGAATCCCGCGCATGAAATATCCGAACGGAAGAAGCTTAAGAAGTCGACGAAGGAGTCTGCAAACTTTACCATGGATGATGTTCCGCCGCCGCATATCATCAAGTCGATGCTGGACGAGTTTGTGATCGGGCAGGAAAGGGCGAAAAAAGTCATTTCCGTCGCGGTGTACAACCATTATAAGCGAGTCTTTCTGGATCACAGACAAAAGCGGGAGAACAAGGATGAGCAGGCGAAGCACAAAAATTCGACAGATGCGTCCGAGCAGGAAGATGTATCGCCGATTCTTGGCGGATACGACAATAAATACATCAGTATGACCAAGGCGCTCAAAAGAGCGGAGTCGGAAGCGAGAACCAAAGTGGACAAGTCCAATATACTGATGATCGGCCCGACAGGAAGCGGTAAGACCTTTCTGGTGAAAACTCTGGCAAAACTGTTGGATGTACCGCTTGCCATTGCCGATGCGACATCCCTGACGGAAGCCGGCTACATCGGCGATGATATCGAGAGCGTACTTTCCAAATTGCTGCTGGCGGCGGACAATGACGTGGAGCGGGCACAGTGCGGGATCGTATTTATTGACGAGATTGATAAAATTGCAAAGAAGAAAAATGTGCATACAAGGGATGTGAGCGGTGAGAGCGTACAGCAGGAGCTTTTAAAGATGTTGGAAGGAAGCAGAGTGGAAGTTCCGATCGGCAGCAATCAAAAGAATGCCATGAGCCCGCTTACGACCATTGACACCGACAATATTCTGTTCATTTGCGGCGGTGCATTTCCGGATCTGGAGAACATCATCAAAGAGCGGCTCACCAAGAATTCCAACATGGGGTTCAATGCACAGTTGAAAGATCGTTTTGATGAGGACAAGGATCTTCTGCGGTTTGTGACCACGGAAGATATCCGCAAGTTCGGAATGATACCGGAATTTCTAGGAAGGCTTCCGATCACCGTTTCTTTGTCGGGGTTGAGTCAGGAAGATCTGGTGAAGGTGTTGAAGGAGCCGAAGAATGCCATTATCAAACAATATGTGCGTTTGCTGGAACTGGATGAGGTGAAGCTGAGTTTTACGGACGAAGCGCTGGGATGGATTGCACAGAGGGCGCTGGAGAAAAATACCGGAGCAAGAGCGCTTCGTTCCATCATTGAAGAGTTTATGCTGGACATCATGTTTGAGATTCCGAAGGATAAGGCCATCGGTGAGGTGAAGATCACCAGAGAGTATCTGGAGAAAAAATCCGGTCCGCATATCACATTTCGTGGGCAGGAGGTAGGATAGCATGTTTTATTTGCTTTTGGCGAAGATCATTGCCGTGACGGATCTTTTCCTGAAGTTCGCCATCGAACAGATTCCGCAGGAAAAGTTTCCGAGATATCTGAAAGGTACGAAGGGGTGCATTAAGATCCATTGCGCCAGAAATGAAGGATTGCCGTTCGGAAAATTTTCCGGTCATTTCCTGGCAACAAAGGTTTTTCCGCTGCTTATGCTCGTTTTTTGCGGTTTTCGACTGCTTTTTCTGGTTTTGAAAAAGCGTTTCGCATCGCAGGGAAGTACCATGGAAAAGCTCGGATTGAGTTTTGTGGTCGGCGGTGGACTCAGCAATGTGGCGGAGCGGATGAAAAAGGGTTATGTTGTGGATTATTTCAGTTTTCCGAGGTTCGGGTCCGGGAAATTCAGAGATACCATTTTTAACATCGGGGATTTGTTTATCATCCTGGGATCATTGCTCCTTTTTATTCAGGCAATCGTTAAGGAAGAAAAATAATGGACAGTTCGGTCATCATTCAATTGATCATTTTAATTCTGTTGCTGTGCTCCTCCGCATTCTTTTCGTCGGCGGAGACGGCACTGGTTACCATCAGTGATATGAAAATTCTTTCCATGATGAACAAAGGGCAGAGCAGCGCATTTACATTAAAGAAAATAAAAGATAATCCGGAAAAAATGCTTTCGGCGATTTTGATCGGAAACAATATCGTGAACCTGTCCGCATCTTCTCTTGCCACCACTTTGACCATCAAGGTGTTCGGGAGTACCATGGTCGGAGTGGCGACCGGCGTGCTTACGATCTTGATTTTGATTTTCGGAGAAATCACCCCGAAGACCATGGCTTCGCGAAATGCCGAAAAGATGGCGGTATTGTTTGCGCCTCCGATTTCCGTTTTGATCTACATTATGACGCCGTTCATTTTTGTGGTAAATCATGCTTCAAACTTCTTCATTCGGCTATTGGGAGGGGATCTGGGGAAGGAAAAGACCGTGATCACCGAGGATGAGCTGAGAACCATTGTGGATGTCAGTCACAAAGAAGGTCTGATCGAAAATGAAGAACGCAAGATGATCAAGAATGTGTTTGATTTCGGCGATCTGGTGGTAAGGGAGATCATGACGCCGAGAATCGACACCTCCACGGTGGAGGTGAATATATCCTACCATGACTTGATGGATAAGCTGAAACAGGATTTGTACACAAGGACTCCGGTAGTGGATGAAAGCGATATGGTCGTAGGCATTATCAATATCAAGGATTTACTGCGCGTAACCGATACCGAAAATTTTGAGATCAAAGACTATATGCGGCCGCCGCTGTTTACCTTCGAGTACAAAAATGTGCAGGATTTGCTCGTGGAAATGCGAAAAACATTTGAAAACATTGCAATTGTTCTGGACGAGTACGGTCAGATGGCGGGCATCGTTACGATAGAGGATATGATTGAAGAGATTGTCGGAGAGATTCGGGATGAATATGACAGGGATGAGGCGGATGAAGTCATCAAGGTGTCGCCATACGAGTATCTGATTGATGCATCCATCAGCATCGAAGATCTGAACGAAAAGATTTTCACAAAATTTCATTCCGATGAATACGAGTCCATTGCCGGATATTTGATTGAGCAGATGGATAAGATTCCGAAAACCGGTGAGTTTTTTGAAACGGAAGACTGGAAAATGGTGGTGGAAAGCATGGATAAAGCACGCATCGACAAGATTCGTCTGTTCATCAAAACAAGGGCGGATAAATGAAATGCAATCCTGTCAAAAGAATAGGATACAATTAATTCAAAGCACATGAAAAGTTGTATTTCGCTTATGCATATGCTATAATCTTTCCAGCTGTGGAGTAGCAGAATATGGTAAGTAATGCTATGGAAAGGAGTTGATGTGTATGAAACATGTGAAGACTTTAAATAATAAGACACTTAAGGAAAGCCTTAAGCGTGGCGGTTGCGGTGAGTGCCAGACTTCGTGTCAATCGGCTTGCAAAACATCATGTACAGTCGGCAACCAAGGCTGTGAAAATCCGAACCGATAATCGATGTTGTTTATTTTACCTTAGAAGCCCCTACGGTCAAAGGATTGTAGGGGTTTTTCGAGTTTGGGAATGCAGAAAGGATAACAGAGGTGATACATCAATATATTAATAATGGGTTTTATATCGTTTTGGATGTCAATTCCGGATCCGTGCATGTCACCGATGAAATGATGTATGATGCCATCGCAATCGCCGAGGGGATTGTCGGGGAACTGGATACACCCAGAGAGTTGACGGAGTACGAAAAAGAGGGGATTTGTGCCGGCCTACGTAAAAAGGCGTATCCGGATGAGGACTTTTCGGATATTCTGGATGATATCCGGGAGTTGATTTTTGCCGGGGAATTGTTTACCAAGGATACATACCTGGATTATATCACGGATTATAAAAAGAGGGAAACCGTGGTGAAGGCGCTTTGTCTGCACATTGCCCATGACTGCAATCTGGCTTGCAAGTACTGTTTTGCCGAAGAAGGGGAATATCACGGCAAGAGAGAGTTGATGAGTGTCGAAGTGGGGATGAAAGCCATCGATTTTCTGATTGAGAATTCCGGCAACCGTCGAAATCTGGAAGTTGATTTCTTCGGAGGGGAGCCGCTGATGAATTGGAAGGTCGTGAAGCAAATTGTAGAGTACGGGCGCTCCAGAGAAAAAAAGAGCAACAAGAAGTTCCGGTTTACGCTTACCACCAACGGCATGCTTCTCAATGATGAAATTATGGAGTATTGCAATCGGGAGATGAGCAATGTGGTGCTGAGTCTGGACGGGCGAAAGGAAATCAATGACGCCATGCGTCCGACCAGAGGCGGTCACGGGAGCTATGATGTGATTGTCCCGAAGTTTATCAAGTTTGCCAAGAGCAGAGGAACCAAAGATTATTACATCCGCGGTACCTTCACCAGAAACAATCTGGAGTTTTCCAAGGATGTCATGCATTATGCGGATCTCGGTTTTGAACAAACCAGTATGGAGCCGGTGGTCGGGGAAGCGGATGAGCCATACGCGATCCGTTGGGAAGATATTCCGAAGATCAAAGAAGAATACGATAAGCTTGCAGTCGAATACATTCGGCGCAAAAAAGAGGGAAGGGGTTTTCATTTCTTCCACTTTAATATTGATCTGGAACAGGGACCGTGTGTTGCAAAACGCCTGTCGGGATGCGGATCCGGAACCGAATATCTGGCGGTGACACCGACCGGAGATCTCTATCCCTGCCATCAGTTTGTCGGTCGGGAAAATTTTCGGATGGGAACGGTGTTTGAAGGAGTAAAGCGCCTGGATACAAGGGATGCGTTCAAAGAATGCAATGTGTATGCGAAGCCGAAATGCCGCGATTGTTATGCGAAATTCTATTGCTCCGGCGGATGTGCCGCCAATTCCCATAATTTCTACGGGAATATCACGGATGTTTACGATATCGGCTGCGAATTGCAAAAAAAGAGAATAGAATGTGCTATAATGATAAAGGCTGCCATGGCAGAAGAATAAAAGTCGGAAAGGAGTGTAGCGAGAGCGGTAAAGCAATATGAAAAATCAAAAGGGAAAGGGTTTATTGGGTTTGTTTCTGATCCTGCTGGCGATTGCCGGTTTCGGATATTTGGCTTACCTGAGTATGAGCCGGATTAAGTTGGGATTGGATTTGGCAGGCGGTGTCAGTATCACCTATCAGGCGAAAGAGGAGCACCCGAGTGCGGAGGATATGGCGGATACCATCTATAAACTGCAGCAAAGAGTGCAGGGGTATTCCACGGAAGCGGAGGTATATCAGGAGGGAGAGAATCGAATCAATATTGATATTCCGGGAGTTTCCGATGCGAATACGATTCTGGAGGAGCTCGGCAAACCGGGATCTTTGGTGTTTGTCGGTCCGGATGGCAGTGTCATCTTAAACGGCGACCAAGTTGAAAATGCGACTGCCGTGATTTCTGATCAGAATGGGCAGAAGGTGCATCTGGTCAGCCTGAAGTTTACCCCCGAGGGCACCAGGATTTTTGCGGATGCGACCACCAAGTATGTAAATCAGCAGATTTCCATCGTGTATGACGATCAGGTTGTGAGCGCACCGAGAGTAAAGGAACCGATTCTTGGGGGAGAGTGTCAGATTGACGGGATGACGAGTCATGAAGAGGCGAATGCGCTTGCGACAACGATTCGGATCGGATCGCTGTCTTTGGAACTGGAAGAGCTTCGAAGCAATGTGGTCGGCGCAAAACTGGGGCAGGAGGCGGTCGCTACCAGCCTGAAAGCGGGGGCTGTCGGCTTTGGAATTCTTGCGTTGTTCATGATTGGAGTATATTTGCTTCCGGGTTTGTCCGCCGTTCTTGCGCTGGTATTGTATGTGGAGCTGACAATCTGTCTGCTGGCGGCATTTGAAGTGACTTTGACCTTGCCGGGAATTGCCGGCGTGATTCTGGCGGTCGGCATGGCAGTGGATGCCAATGTTATTATTTTTACAAGAATCAAAGAAGAGATCGGAGCGGGTTTCAGTGTAAAATCCGCAATCAATACCGGTTTTCACAAGGCGCTTTCCGCGATTATTGACGGAAATGTAACGACATTGATTGCGGCTGCGGTGCTGTATGTGAAAGGCTCGGGTACCGTTAAGGGATTTGCGACAACACTGGCTCTGGGCATCGTGTTGTCCATGTTTACGGCTTTGGCGGTTACCAGATGGATCATTCATTCCTTCTATAATCTGGGACTGACCCGGGAAAAACTGTACGGCAGTGTGAAAGAGGGAAAGACCATCGACTTCCTGAAACATCGAAAGCTCTTTCTTGCGGTGTCGGCAGCGGGAATCTTGAGCGGATTTGTTTTTATGGGTGTGAATACACAAAGAATCGGGGATATTCTGAACTTCGGCATCGACTTCAAAGGCGGAACATCCACAAATGTAACCTTCAATGAAGATATGAGTCTGGAGGATATTTCCTCCAAAGTGGTGCCGGTTGTAGAGGGAATCACCAGGGAAGCGGGAACACAGACGCAGAAAGTGCAGAATTCCACGGAGGTCATTATTAAGACCCGAACCTTGACTGTGGATGAGCGTGAAGCGCTCAATCAGGCTTTGGCAGCGGAGTTTGGCATTGATGCGGAAAAAATCACTGCGGAGAGTATTTCCGGTGCCGTCAGCACACAGATGCGTCAGGATGCGATCATTGCGACAATCATCGCGACGATTCTGATGTTGCTGTATATCTGGATTCGATTCAGCGACCTCAAGTTTGCGGCAAGTTCCGTCATCGCGCTTTTGCATGACGTGCTGATTGTACTTGCCTGCTATGCGATCTTTTGCTGGAGCGTGGGATCGACATTCATTGCGTGCATGCTGACCATTGTCGGTTATTCCATCAATGCGACGATTGTTATTTTTGATCGTGTTCGTGAGAATCGCGGCAAACTCGAAAAGAAAAGCAGCGAGGAGATTTTGAACGAAAGCATTTCCCAGACATTGACCAGAAGTGTGAACACTTCTTTGACCACATTTATTATGATCGGCGTGCTGTACATCATGGGAGTGTCTTCCATCAAGGAATTTGCACTTCCGATGATGGTGGGCATCGTGGCGGGAACCTATTCTTCCATCTGTTTGGCGGGCAGCGTCTGGTTTATTTTGAGAAGAATGCAAAAGAAAGACAGAGCCGTATTTTAAAATCGGCCGTGTCGGTTCAAAGCGGAGAAAAACATGAGTTATACAGTATTAAAAACGGACGGACTTGCCAAGAGGGCGGTATTCGAAACCGTACATGGCAGGATTCAAACGCCGGTCTTTATGAATGTCGGCACGGTGGCGGCAATCAAAGGCGCGGTGTCCACGGATGATTTAAAGGAAATCAAATGTCAGGTACAACTCTCAAATACCTATCATCTGCATGTGAGGACGGGTGACAAGCTGATAAAGGAGTTTGGCGGTCTGCATGAGTTCATGCATTGGGACAGACCGATTTTGACGGATTCCGGAGGTTTCCAGGTGTTTTCCCTCGCAAAGCTTCGCAAAATCAAAGAAGAAGGGGTGCATTTTGCATCCCATATCGACGGTCACAGGATTTTTATGGGACCGGAAGAAAGCATGCGGATACAGTCCAATCTCGGTTCGACCATTGCCATGGCATTTGACGAATGCCCTCCGGCTTTGGCGAAGAGGGAGTATATTCAGCAGTCGGTGGATCGAACGACCCGGTGGTTGATTCGAAGCAAGGCAGAGATCGATCGCCTGAATTCTCTTGAAGATACGATCAACAAAAAGCAGATGCTTTTCGGAATCAATCAGGGAGGCGTGCTGGATGACATTCGCATAGAGCATGCCAAGAGAATTTCCGAGCTTGACCTGGACGGTTATGCCGTGGGCGGATTGGCGGTGGGAGAGAGCCATGAAGAGATGTATCACATTTTGGATGTGACCGTTCCGCATTTGCCGAAGGATAAGCCGACCTATCTGATGGGAGTCGGAACGCCTGCGAATATCCTGGAGGCGGTGGAGCGCGGTGTGGATTTTTTCGACTGCGTGTATCCGACAAGAAACGGCCGTCACGGGCATGTGTATACGAATCACGGCAGACTGAATCTGTCAAACAAACAATTTGAGCTGGATCGACGACCGATTGAAGAAGGATGCAAATGTCCGGCATGCATTTCCTATTCACGGGCGTACATTCGGCATTTGCTCAAAGCGGGCGAGATGCTGGGGCTCAGGCTGTGCGTACTTCACAATCTGTATTTTTACAATACCATGATGGAGGAAATCCGGGGAGCGATCGAAAAGGGCGAATTTGCAAATTACAAGGCAAGAAAACTGGAAGGGATGGATTTGAGTCGGTCGAAGCCGGGATTGATCCGCGTAAATAAATGACTTGAAGAATTCGTTTCGATGTATTAAGATAATAGCAATATGAAAAGACGGAGGGAAAAAAATGATTTTAACCGGTGGAATAGAAGGTTTTGGCGGGTTTGGCATAATCATCGTTTATGTGGTTTTTTTTGGTGCATTGATGTATTTCATGTCATACAGACCGCAAAAAAAAGAAAAAGAAAGAATGGCGGCCTTGATGGCAAGTCTAGCCGTGGGCGATTCGGTTTTGACCGCGGCGGGTTTTTACGGCGTTTTGATCGATATTACGGATGATACCGTAATCGTGGAATTCGGTAACAACAAGAATTGCAGAATTCCGATGAGAAAGAGCGCAATTGTTGAGGTGGAGAAGCCGGAATAATATGCACCGGAATTTCCTTGGCTTTCCGTAAAGAAAGCTGCAAGGAATGAACGGGAACCGGAGTTTGTGAAAATAATAATCCCTCGATCGGTACTGCAAAGAAGAGATCATCTTCAAGAGTAGCGATTCGAGGGATTTCTCAATCCGAAAATTTCTCAATCGGAGAGCTTTGCAAGTTTATCGTGGAGCGGCAAATGTTTGTACCCAGTGGGCGCGATTGTTGTGAACATAGTAACCGATTCCGATTTCGGTTGCATTCGGACTGAGGATGTTTGCACGATGTCCTTCGGAATGCATCCATGAGGTCATAACGTCTTCGACGGAAGTCTGTCCCTCCGCGATGTTTTCCGAACGAAATCCCCAGTCGTAGCCGTATTGATCGAACAGATCCTCAATGGTGCCGCTCGGTCTGCTGTGAGCAAACAAATCATCGATTTCCACGGCACGGATATCGGAAATCTGATTCAATTTCTGATTTAAGGTAAGCGGTGCAAGACCGATATCCGCCCTGTAAGAGTTTACGAGATTCAGCACTTCACGGACAACCGCGTCGTGTTCCGTAGACTTGGCGGTATAAGAAGCGGTTTCTCCCGTCCATGCGCCGTATTTGTCCACGACATAGCCGTCCAAAGTTACGCCATTGGTAAATAAACTTCCTTCGGCATCCGGGCGGAAATAATAGTCTTTTCCGTCAATTTTGTGCCAGCCTGTCAGCGCGGCACCGCTTGCATCGAAGTAATACCATCTTCCGCTTTTTTCCAAAAACCATCCACGAACCATGATTCCGTCATTATTAAAATAATACCATTTGTAATTGATTCGGACACGAAGATTCTTCAATTCGGTTCCGGCGCGGTCATAGAAATGCCAGTTGTTGTTCGCATCCAGTTTCCATGTGTTCGCATGGGACGTGATTGCAGGGGTTATGGCAAAAAAAACTGCCGCCAGAGCGACCAAAGTGCATCTTTGTTTGTAGCGATTCATTAAAAACATAAATACTCCTCTAAGCTGATACTTAAATATATCTGTATGATGATGAAAGGCAATATTTCCATTGCTGAATAAAATATAGCATTAATGTTCGTATTAAGCAAATTAATAAAAATTCATAATTGTAAATAAAAATCTTAATATATGAAACACGGAACTACCGTTATATCGGATTTCACGGTTTTGCCGCAATGCGAATGTCGAAAATACGATTGACGAATGGGTGATGTTATTACTACAATAGCATGGTACGATGTCGGAGCAAAAGCGTTTGCTCCCGGCTGTATGGAATGGTTTCGGAAAACGATAACAATTGGAAATCAGGGATTTGAAAATCGAAATCAAAATGGATACGGTGGAATTCAAAGCCATGTAAATTTTGCAAGCGATTTCAAAGATGATTTTCGGAAAGAGGTGAGAGATGTATACGTTTCATGTGGAAAAAGCAACAAAAGCGTGCATCGAGTGGGTCAGGGAATTTTTTGATGCAAACGGAAAGGAATGCAATGCCGTGTTGGGGATTTCCGGCGGCAAAGACAGTTCGGTTACGGCGGCAATTCTGGTGGAAGCACTCGGAAAAGACAGAGTCATCGGTGTGCTGATGCCGAACGGGGAGCAGGCGGATATCGACATGGCCAAGGCATTGGTATCACACCTGGGAATTCGAAGCTATCTGATCAATATTCGGAATGCGGTTTCGGGGGTTTTGGATGCAATGCAAGGAATTGAAGTCAGCGAGCAGACCAGAATCAACCTTCCGCCCAGAATCCGCATGTCCACACTCTATGCGGTGAGTCAGAGTATGAACGGCAGGGTTGCAAATACCTGCAATCTCTCCGAGGATTGGATCGGCTATTCCACCAGATATGGTGATAGTGTGGGCGATTTTTCCCCGCTTTCTCATTTCACGGTTACGGAAGTGAAGCAGATCGGTCGCTATCTCGGCCTGCCGCAGTTTTTGGTGGACAAGGTGCCGAGTGACGGACTTACCGGGAAAAGCGATGAGGACGTCATCGGATTCACCTATGACGTGCTGGATCGATACATTCGGGAGGGAGTTTGTGAAGATGAGGAAATCAAAAATAAAATCGACACAAGACATCGCAATAATCTCTTCAAGCTTCAGCTTATGCCGAGTTTTAAGTATGAGGTGCGGTAAAGAGGATGAATTCCAGAACGAGAGAAGTGTATTATGAAGATATGTACTTGCAGGAAATCACCGCAAAAGTAGTGGACTGTCGACCAAGTAAAAAGTATACAAAACGATGGGAAATCGAGTCGGACAGGACGATTTTCTATCCCGAGGGCGGCGGTCAATATGGGGATAAGGGATGGATTTTCGACGAAGCATCGGGAACTGTCCATGTGGTTGAGGACACATATCATGACGGTGATGTGATTGTCCATCTTGCGGATGCACCGATCAAGACAGGGAACAAGATCAGATTAAAAATTGACTGGGATCTGCGTTATGCCAGGATGCAGGAGCACAGCGGCGAACATCTGGTGTCCGGTTTGATCGTCAGGCACTATGGTTATCAGAATGTCGGTTTTCATATGGGAAACCGGGATATTACGATTGATTACAATGGTGAGGTGGAGAGGGATGTTCTGGCAAAGATCGAACTGGATGCCAACAAAATCATTTATGAAAATCTGCCGATTGAAGTGCTGTACCCTTCCAAAACAGAATTGGAGAATTTGGACTATCGGAGCAAAAAAGAAATAAACGGTCCGATTCGACTCATCCGAATCAGGGATGTGGATCTTTGCGCCTGTTGCGGAACCCATGTCAGGACCACGGGGGAAATCGGACTGATCCATTTTACCGATATGATTCGCTATAAGGGCGGATCCAGAATTACAATGCAAATCGGAATGCATGCATTGCATGACTACATTGCCAAGGACAATGTACTGAAAAAACTGAACGGAATCCTCTCTTCGCGGACGGATGAACTGGCGGCGAAAACGGTCGAATGTCTGCAAAAGCAGGAAGAATTCAAACGGGAATCACAGGGTTTTCAGGTGAAGTATCTGAAGCTGCTTATGGACAGCACCTTTGACCAAAACTTTCACCTGACAAAGGTGGAAGGTTTCGAGCCGAAACTGATTCCGGGCATTGTGAATGAGCGAATGGAGAAGACCGGAATATTGGTTCTGCTTAATACGACCGGCAAAAAAAAGATGATTACCATTGCCAGCAGAGCGGTGGATTTGAGCCGGATACTGCCGGATTTAAGGCAAATGAATCTGCTCAAAGGCGGCGGCAGCAAGGTGATGCTGCAAGGGGAATGGCTGGGGAATGAGGAGGAGATTCCGAAAGTATTGCAAGACCTTTGTTTCGGGATATCGTCATAATTCATCAAGTATTTTCAACAAATAATCGGAGAAACAACCCGATTGTTTGTTGATTTTTTATGTTCACTTTGCATTTACACTGTTCGGATCCGAGGAAAAAAACGAAATAATATACAATATTTTTTATATAAGCAAGGAAATTCTATGCATGTTTGAAAGTGTTTTCAAAGTGCTTAGATATGATATGAAACTGAAATCCTTTTACGAACGAAAAATGTACAATATGACGGAAATGACGATATTACATTCTATATTGTTCCAAATACTTGTTCATTGTCTTCATAAAATGTTAATATTCAATCATCAAAAATACAATAAAAGCACAATACAAGTGCAAAAGGAAACGGAAAAAGGGAAAATTGTATAGGAGGTATGGTATGAAACATGGCAAGAAAATAATATCCTGCATGCTGGCAATGAGTATGATGATGAACATGGCATTTCCGGTAATGGCAAACCCAAATGGTGCGGAAACGTCGGATGTATATTTGCAGGGGTTTGGGGAATATGATCCGGACATATTATCCGAAGATGAAATTTCGAATATTGTGCGAACCGCATCGGTTTCCAATGCAAATCCGGCAGATACTTCGGTGGACGATTCGATTCTGGAACTTCAGGTAAAAAGCGGATATGCCAGCAACAAGGTAGAGTGGAAGACGATTCCGGAAGCAACCGCTTATAAAATCTGGGTTCAGACGGACGGAGGGGCGTTTACTTTGGCAGACACAAAGACCGCTGCCGCAAGAGAAAGACAGTATTTTTGGCACAGAATCGGCAAGGGGAACCGTGCGCGATACAAAGTGGAGGCGATGCGAAATGCGGAATCCCTTGCAATCAGCGGGGAGATGGAATCGGATGTAACCGGTGAAGAGGGGCTGCGTTCCTCCGCAATATACTATGTGGAATTTGAAGATGAGGAAATGAATTTTGACGGAAACCGTCTGGTCGATCTTTCCGAACAGTATCCGGAATTAAACGACGATTTGATGAATGCCAACGGCGTGACGGCGATATTGAAGTTCAAGCCGCAAGTCGGTGCACCGTTCGGACAGGCATTGTTTGCGGTAAAGGATCAGGCAGTGGATGCCAGAAAGCTTTCGGATCAGGTAAGGCTGAATGATGCATCCGCAAAACAGGCGGCGCTTTTGATTGCGGGAAACAGTGATCAGAAAATGTTCCGTTTTGCCCTCCCGCAAGACCATGCCAATCATAAGAGCGGGAATGTCGGAGATATTCCGGCGGGAGAATGGCATACCATGGTATTTCACAACAGTCCGAAGGATTACAGAGGACCGTCCGATAAAATCTTTCGAATGTCCCTCGACGGACAGGCAAGCGGATCCTTTGCGATCAGTCCAAGACTGCCGATCGAAACCAAGGGCGGATTTGTCAGCCAGATGCGAAATGTCAATCCGGACGACATGCAAATCACCATCGGAGGAATGTATCGTGACAATGGGGTAACCGTTCGGAACGGATTTCGGGGACAGATCAAAGCCGTGATCATTACCGATGAAATCATTAGTGATGACGAGGCGGTGGAACTGAGCCAAAGATATACGGAATCGAATTCCAAAGAGATGTTCAATGCGAATGACGGAAATACATGGGTATTTACCGGCTCATCGGATGCGATCGGAAAATACGGCGCCATCAAAACCGGACGGAACTATTCCGAGCATTTTGAAGAAGCCGTTCGGGATCGTATGAAAACGGACAATGCGGTAGCAACGCAGGAACGTTTCGTATTCAATACCGCACAGGATGGACTGGGAATCGTTCAAATTGTCGGTGAATATGAGGAACGCATTGGCAAATACCGTCCGAAGGCGGTGCATGTACTGCTCGGAAGAGAAGATGCCGAGGATGCGGAGGCAAGTGCGGATGCCGTGAAAGCACTGGTGGAAAGAAATGCATCCGCGGGTCGCTATACGGTGATCGGAATGCCGATTCCGACCAAGGATGCGGTTCAGGATCAACGCTATCAGACATTGATTGAAAAAGTCGGAGTAAAACTGTCCGAACTGAATTCGGAAACGGCTCAGTATCTTACCATTGTTCATCACTTCGCCAAATTTGCGAATATCGAAAAGAGCGAATATCTGAATCTTGATCTTTCTCTGAATGCAAAAGGGCATTTTCTGGTTGCGAAACAGACGGTGGAAGCAACTACGGAAAGAATTCTGGAGGCAAGTGACATCAAGCTGAATGCCTATGCAACGGAAGGCAGGGAATTGGTGAATGCGGCGGTTTCGGTCGAAGCCGGTGAGAATACATTGAATGTGCATGGAGTCTTGGCGTCCGGTCTGAAGAATCCGGAATATGAATTGATCCTGGATGACGGCAGGAAAATCACGGGAAGCATTGCGGGGGATACATTCAGCGTTTCCGGAATTCTCGGTGCACAGACATATCAACTGCAAATTTTCGATATGACAAAGAGATTGCCGATGCTCTCCGGTGCGTTTGGGCAGACGGGTGCTCTGCCGCAGGACGAGAATCTTTTGCAGTCGGAGATTGCAAACCGTATGGTACAGCCGACGACCTGGCTTTTCCTGGGTGATGAGCTGACGCAGGCAAGCCGGACGACATCCGGTTATGACAGTGCGGAAAATTTGTTTGAGAAATATTTATACCATGATTTGGGAAGAAATCAGGATGTGGTGCTGAATACAGCGGTATCACGGACAAATCTGGAAACCATGCTTTCAAGAAAAGCACAACGATATGATGCTTACAATTTTGCGGACATCGTGTTCCTGCAATTCGGTTTGCATGACGCGCTTTTTGATACGGGAGAAAGCACGTTTAAAACCAACCTGGCAACTTTGATTGACGATATAAAGGCTAACAATGCCATCCCGGTACTCCGGACGCCGTTCCCTCTGAGTGAAAGTGCGTCAGCTGATGAAAAGACAAACATCAAACGTTATGTGGCGGTAATTCGGGAACTTGCGACGGAAAAAAATGTGCTCTTCATTGACCATTTTACGGATTTGGAGCAGGAAACGGCAAGCCAAAAGTATTATACGGACAGCAGGTATTATTACGATGGCAATTATCCGAATGCCAGAGGAAATCTCGAAGTGTTTAAGGGACTGGTGGACGGTTTGGCGCTGGAGAACGATCAATCCGATCTCTATCACCTGAAGTATCTGTATGGAGTGAGCAAGGTCAGAATTTCGCATCAACCGAAAGTGAATACAACAAATCACAGCATCAGCGTTGATCCGGCTCAATTGGCGGATCTCGGCAGCAGAGGCGATATCGGAAAAGTTCGTGTGTTTGCAAGCACCGAGAGTCAGACCTATGTTGTCGAAGGACAGCGTCATTCGAATGGGGTATTCGATATTGTTACATTGGATCAATTGCCGACAGGCAAGTATACCTTAACCGTGGAAGCGGATTTGTACGATCGTGCTACCACCCTTATCTTTGCAACAAGAGAATTGGATTTATCGGAAAATATCCGGGAGAATGTCAACCAAACCATTCTCAACATTGAGGAAGTCAGCTTCAGCGGGCAGGAGCAGGATGCAATGCATTTGCCGAAAAAAGCGAATGTGATAAAGAGTCTGGACAGTGCAACCGTGCATTTTCGTTACAGAATTACCGATATTAACGGCGGAACGGGCGGAAATCAGGCATTGTTCGCTCTCAGCAACAGTGCGGATCAGAATTCGGAGAATACGCATGCATATTTAAGCATCAACCCGGGCAATGCAAGCCTGACCTACGAACTCAAGAATACCGGTACGGTACTGTACACCAAAACGGAAAATATTCCGATTTTAAAAGGCACAGACTGGCACAATATCAGTCTGGTATACAAGCAGGCAGGCGGCATGGCAATTTATGTGGACGGCAAGATGGTTTTAGAAGATGAGTCCGCACCGTTTGTCAATGCGGTAACAGCCGGGGATATGCTCTGCATAGGCGGAATCCATCGCGCATTGAATCAGAGATTCTTTAAGGGAGAAATGGATATCGCAAGGGTTTATGACAGGGCATTGGATGAGGACGAGATTGCGAAACTGCATGCAGTAACGGCATATTTGTCCGCAGACAATGAAATGCCGGAGACGGCGGTAAAGACCGATCCGATCGCACTGTTCTATGACAATTACTCCGGATCCAGAAAATACCGCATTCCGTCTTTGATTACCACCAAGAACGGCACGGTAATTGCCGCAATCGACAAGCGCTACACCACGGTGATGGACAACGGAAATATCGATACCGCAATCCGTAGGAGCACGAACAACGGCAAAGACTGGACGGAAATCGAAACCTTGCTGGATATTCCGGGACATGGCGGAATGTACGATTATCATCCGTTTTTCATCGACCCGGTGATGTTTCAGGATGAGGAAACCGGAAAACTCTTCCTTATGGTGGATATGTATCCGGAATCCGGCGGGTTGTTTAATGTAAACAATCAGGTTATTGCGGGAAATGATTTGGGGGACGGACGTATCCTTGTGAATTACAACGGAGTTGAGAAACGCTACATCAAGCTGACGAATCGTTCCACCAATGAAGTGTTCTTCCTGGACAATGAAATCAACGGCACGGTACGCAGGCTCAACGGAGAAGCGACCGATTACACGGTTCCGAACTATTATGACGGAGAGTTGTATCAAAATGGAGTGAAACTGAACAAGAGCATTTTCATCTATAACAATCGCCATGGACGCGCGGCGGATCTGACCATTGACCGAACCTCATATATCTGGATGATCACATCGGACAATGACGGAGAAACATGGTCGACACCGAGAGACATTACCTACATGGTGAAGAAAGACTGGATGCGATTTTTAGGTCTGGGACCGGGTGTGGGATATCAAATCCGAAACGGGGAACATAAGAACCGGTTTGTGGTATCCGTGTACTCCACGAATGCCATCGGCGGTTTGAGCGGATCGCAGGCATCTGCGGTAATATACAGTGATGACAAAGGCGAAACCTGGAAGATCGGGGAATCCGTGGTGGACGGAAACGATTTTAACGGTGAAATTCAAAATGCCAGATATATGGAAGAGGTTCAAAACCAGTCCACCGAAGCACAGGTTGTCGAGGTGGGAAATGAAGGTGTCTTGAAGATGTATTCCAGAAACACCAGAGGAAACAATCTCGTGAGAGTCAGCACGAGCAGAGACGGCGGAGAAACCTGGGATGACAAAATCGAGTTTGATAAGGATGTTCCGGAAGTCGGAGGAACGCAGTTGTCCATCATCAAATATCCGCAGAAAGTAAAAGGTAAGGATGCCTATATCATCTCCAATCCGGGCGGACCTACGAGGAGAAAAAACGGCATGGTACGTCTTGGATTTTACAATGAAGAAACCGATAAAATCGAGTGGAAACACAGCAAACTGGTGGAAGCGGGAGAGTATGCATATTCCTGTTTGACGGTAATGCAAAACGGGCATATCGGACTGCATTATGAGGCTGCCGGAACGACCATGAAATTTACATCCTTCAGCCTGGACTGGCTGATGTATGAACCGACGATTGAACGGGACAATATCAATATTCAAGACATTGCGTTCGAACAGGTTGATAATACGTTGAATTTCAAGGTGCAACTGGATCAGAATGTTCTGAAATACGGTCAGGCAGGGTTGCGGATCTTAGTGGACGGAACCGAAAAGATGGCGAATTATGTTTCCGGCGAGGACAGCAATGAGCTTGTGTTCTCCTATCCGATCGGTAACGAGGACAGAGAAATCAAAACCATCGGAATCGAGGCTTTCGGCGAGAAAGAAAATTTCATCGGAAATGCAAATCATAAGCCGATCAATGCGGGCGCATTTGTGTATACGGTGCAAAGAGCGGAAGTAAGTGACGACGATCAAAATCAACAGCCGGATGGAAACGGTTCTACAAGCCATCCGACCGAGCCGCAGAGTCCGGAACCAAGCGAACCGCAGAATCAAAATCCTTCCGATTCGGCGCAGACCACGCCGACACCGGAAACTCCGCCGCAAAGAAACGGAATTTCCTCCGGCAGAATATCGTCAAGTTCCGGCGGCAGCGGATCCGGCGGCGCAAGAGCGGTCAGATCCGTTCAAAAAACCGAAAATGGCAAGGCAAATCCATACACGAGTTTCAAGGAAAATGAGGGTAGCTTTGTATTGGCAGACGCGGAGAGATCCGTTTGGAAATATACATTGAAAAATGGCGAGACATTCAAAGGATTTGCCAATATCACCTATACAAGTGCGGGAAAAACCAAGGAGAGTACCTATCATTTTAACGAAAACGGTGAAATGACGGCAGGATGGTTTAAGGATTCGTCCGGCAAATGGTATTATTTCAACCGCGAACACAACGGATTCTACGGTGAAATGATCCGAGGCTTCTATAAGGATGCCCAAAATACATATTATCTGTCCCCGGTAAGCGGAGAGCTGATGACGGGTTGGCAGCTGATTGAAGGCAAATGGTATTATTTCCAAAAAGCAGGGCAAACGGGTCTGCCGGAGGGTGCATTGTATCAAAACAGCAAAACTCCGGACGGCTATCGAGTGGATGCCGACGGTGTATGGATCCCATAGGCCAAGGTCAGGTACACCGGCAACATCCTTGTCGGATTCGGCGGTGAAGCCGCAGAAAACAAAGAGATACTTTTCGAGGCTGAATGGCAGTTTTGCCGTTTGGCCTTTTTGAGTGCGGATGAAGGAGGACGGTTATGCTTCGAAATCGATTCAACAAACTGACGGTAGAAAAAAAGAAATAAAAATGGTATAACACATAATAAAGATTTGACTTTGTAAGGGGGAATGTATGAGGTTTCAATTTTCATTGGAGGAAAAAGACGTTCAATTTTTAATTTTCGGTCATTTTTTAAGAGAAATAAAAAACCTCGCTGACTGGATTGAACAGGATACAAAAAGAAACCGAAGAGGTTTGGGGTATGTGACGGCGGGAGAAATGAACGGGAAAGATTCGAAAGCATCGGCTTTCGGAGCGCGGGATGAAGAGGGGAATAAGAAGTTGAAAACCATCGATACCGTAGGCTATGAATTATTGTCGGATTTGATCATGCATTTGACGGCATTCGGGAATCGGTACAGGATTTCCGGGAATTTGTGGCAGGCTGCGGTAACTTTCGGGTTGATGGAAGAGGAAAGTGTTTTCGCGATAGCGAGCGAAATCGGAAAAGATCCGGGAGCGAGCATTATGAATCTTGCCAGGTTGGATGCCGATCGATTGTTTAAGATTTTCTGGTATGACGGAAAGGAAATCGAAGATTATTTCGGAAGGGATGTGTGGGAGAGCATCTTCTCATTTTATGCAACGGAAAAAGAAGAATTCGTTCGTGAGGAAGATGGTCTGTCCATTGCCAATCCCATCGGTGTTCGAGTGTCGACATTGTGCGAAAAGATGGAAAGCTGTGAAAATGGCGAAGAACTCCTGGAGGTATTGTTGCGCTATTATCAAAGAAACGGAGCCGGTATTTACGGGCTCTATAAGAGCTTTCTGTATGACTGGGACGGGGTGGACGAACATAAGAGAGATGTGTATTCCACAATGCCGGTGGACAGAGCAGACAATGTGAGTTTTGATGAACTGATCGGCTACAACACACAGAAGCAGCAGCTGATTGAAAATACCAGAAGCTTTGTAAACGGCGGCACGGCAAACAATTGCCTGCTCTACGGCGACAGCGGAACCGGCAAGTCCACCTGCATTCGCTCGGTGATCAATATGTTTTTGGATGAAGGTCTTCGCCTGATTGAGATTCCGAAATATCGAATCGACACCATCCCGACTCTGGTTCAAAAATTAAAAGACAGAAATTATCGATTCATCCTGTATTTGGATGATCTGTCTTTTGAAGATTTTGAATCGGATTATAAATATCTGAAAGCCATCATAGAGGGAGGCGTGAATCAATTGCCGAAGAATTTTCTTGTGTATGCGACAACCAATCGCCGCCATCTGGTGAAGGAAACATGGAAAATGCGCCGCGATGAGGATGAGAACAGTGAGATTTTCCGCTCGGAGACCATCGAGGAAGTGTTGAGTCTGTCGCAGCGTTTCGGCATCAATATTTATTTTTCCAAGCCGACATTTAAGGAGTATCTGGAGATTGTAAAGGAATTGGTAAAAAAAGAGGGCGTTGAGGTGAATGACGAGGAACTGCTTGCCGATGCGAAGAAATGGGAGCTGGAACATGGCGGTGTTTCCGGCAGGACGGCAAGACAGTTTGTGAACCATTTGAAGATGAAGCGGCAGGGGATGATGTAGAATGGATGGAATCGAACCGAAACACCGCGTTTCGGTTCGATTCCATCGGAATTTCAATTTCATATTGACATTTCGAGAAAATGCGATATAATAGCAGACATGAATGCAAGAGAAGTATTAAAAGCCTTGGACAATGATATACGATTACAGATTCTGAGGTGGCTGAAAGATCCCTGCAATCAGTTTCCCGATCAAACCCGAGTGATTATTGACGGTGTGGACTTTGAGGGAGGAGTCTGTGTGGGAAGCATTTGTATCAGGGCGGGGATTTCTCAGTCCACCATCTCGCATTATCTGGACATACTGCTTCGGGCGGAGCTGGTGGAAGCCTATCGAGTGGGCAAGTGGACTTTGTACCGGAGAAATGAAGAGACGATTCGCCGTTTTGCGGAGTATCTTTTGACGGAATTGTAGGACGGCCATCACGTTGGACGGATTACATCAGGAAATGGCAGCAACAGGCAGAGCAGAGCTTTGCCTGAAATTTAAAACATATATATCGAGATTTCGAGATATATCATATTTTCGATTGTATTAGCGACGATACCGAGAAAGACTTTTTCCGAACATCTTTACAATATCGGGAATGCGGGAAATGTCGCTGTCTGCAATCGCGCAAAGGAGAAGAAATGATTATTATACCGGTTTATAATATAACTTTGGCACCGAATGCGACATTGTATTTCGGTTTGGAACAATTAAAGAGCAGTGCGGGGAAAAAGGCGGTGCGTGTCAATGAGAAAGTGACCATTATTTCCGCAAAAGACGGATCCTACAAGGAGGAAATCCATGAAAACAGCTTCTATCCGATCGGTGTGAGCGGTGTGATTACGGATGTCAATGAGCAGGGGTTTGTAACCATTCGCACGCAATATAGAGTGAATATCGAAGATGTATTTGTGAATCCCGACAAGACTCTGCACCTGAATACCTCCAGAAGAAATGACATACAGGATCTGGACAAACAGGTCGAAGAGGAGAAACTCAAAAACATTCTGGAGGAAATGCGTCGATTTTCCGCAAAGACCGAGTGGGCGGAGAGTGCGGAGTATTGGATCATGCAGATTGACACCATTGAAACCTCCATTTGTGCGGTATCTCCATGGATAAAACTAAGCAGTGAGGAGAGGTATGCGATTTTGGCGGAGGACAGCCGGCAAAAAAGAGCCGAGATGATCGAGCGCATCATGTACGATTTTCTGGAAATCGGCAGGATCCGAAACGAGGCAGCCACCGCACAGCAGAAGGAGTACCAGCAAATGTATCGCGAGTCGGCGATCAAGCGGCAAATCGAGCATTTGCAGAGGGAGCTTGATGAAATGCATCCGGAAAATGTGACGGATGTCCGGAAATTTGAGAAAAAAATTGCCGAATCGGGAATGAATGAAACGGCGAAGAAAGAAGCGGAAAAGGTGTTGAACCGACTTCGTCAGGAGGGCAAAAACAGTGTGGAATCCGGCATGCTCTACGATTATCTGGATTTTGTGACCGGTCTGGTATGGACGAAGGAGGAAGCGGAATACATCAACCTGGAAGAGGCGAGAAAGATTCTGGAGGAAGACCACTACGGGCTTGCCAAGGTCAAGGACCGCATCATTCAGCAGATTGCGGTGATGAATCTAAAACGCAAACAATCCGGCTCGATTCTGCTCTTTGTCGGGGCACCGGGTACGGGCAAGACCAGTATCGGCAAGAGCATTGCCAGAGCGCTCGGACGAAAATACGAGAGGGTCAGTCTGGGCGGCGTGCATGACGAATCCGATATTCGCGGACATCGCCGCACATACATCGGTTCGATGGCGGGACGCATTATGAGCGGGATACAAAAGAGCGGTGCGAGCAATCCGGTCATTGTGCTGGATGAGATTGACAAGATGTCGGCATCGTTTCACGGGAATCCGGCGAGTGCGCTTTTGGAAGTTCTGGATCCGGAGCAAAACAATACCTTTACCGACCACTATATGAATGTGCCGTATGATTTGTCGGATGTGCTGTTCATCTGTACGGCAAACACTGTCGACACCATTCCGGAACCGCTGTTAAACCGAATGGAAGTCATCCCGTTCAACGGATACACGCCGATTGAGAAACTGAAAATTGCAAAGGAACATCTCGTCCCGAAGTCTATGGAGAGTATGGGCATTTCCGCGCAACAAATGGAAATCGAAGATGATGCGATTGAAAAAATCATTTCCGAATACACCATGGAGGGCGGTGTGAGGGGACTGCGCAAACGCATTGATACGCTGTGCCGGGTACTGGCGGTCAAAGTGGCGACCAATCCGGATGCCAGGCTCCGTGTCGATGCGAATGTTGTGGAAGAGGTCATCGATTCCAGGCCGATCGAGCACAGCAAGGCGCTGAAAAGCTCAAAACCGGGCGTGGTGACGGGACTGGCATATACCGCGGTGGGCGGAGATATCCTGTATATTGAAACCTTATTGACAAAGGGCAAGGGAAATGTGCAAATCACCGGTCAGCTGGGTGATGTTATGCAGGAGTCGGCAAAGATTGCCGTCAGTCTGATTAAGAGTATGTTCCCGGACGAAGCCGATGTATTGCAGGAGCATGATTTGCACATTCATGTGCCGTCCGGGGCGGTGCCGAAAGACGGACCGAGTGCCGGAATCACCTTATCCGCAGCCATTGCGTCGTTGATACTGGGAAAAGCCGTAGACCCGGAAATCGCGATGACGGGAGAAATATCCCTGCGCGGTGCGGTGACGCCGATCGGAGGTCTGCCGGAGAAACTGATGGCAGCACAGCGAGCGGGCATTCAAAAAGTGCTGATTCCGAAATCCAATGCCCGAGATCTGAAAGACGTATCCGAAGAGGTGAAAGAAAAACTTACGATCGTTTTGGTGGAAACCATCGAAGATGTATTGATGCAGACGGGATTGATCAAGGAGAGTCTGGAAAAAGTGAGTTAAAAATTACCGGAAAACGTTGCCATGCTACAGTGGCAGCGTTTTTTTTAAAAGTACCGACAATCAGCCAAAACCTTGCTCACAGCCGCTGAATTGCAAAAACAATGTTTGAGTATTGGCGCGATAGGTATTATAATAATGTTTGAAATCGGCAAAAAAAGTCAAAGCAGTATGGAGGTAGCGGATGAGAGTAGGCTGTGTAAAAGAGATTAAGCAACAGGAATATCGCGTGGGCATGACGCCGGACAATGTAATCAGTTACAAAAGGGCGGGACATGAAGTATGGATTCAAAGCAAGGCGGGGATCGGTTCCGGATTTTATGATGAAGAGTACGAAAAAGCGGGTGCGAAGATTGTCGACAATGCACAAGAAGTCTGGAAAAATGTGGATATGATGATCAAGGTCAAGGAGCCGCTTGCAGAGGAGTATGCATATTTTCGCGAAGATTTGATTTTATACACCTATTTGCACATCGCGGCGGACAGGCCGCAAACGGATGCTTTGCTTGCCGGAAAGATTAAGGCGGTGGCTTATGAAACTTTGCTGGAGCGAAACAATACCCTGCCTCTGCTGGCACCGATGAGCCAGATTGCCGGAAGACTGAGTGTTCAGGAAGGGGCAAAATACCTGGAGAAACCGTTTGGCGGAAGCGGAGTGCTGTTGTCGGGGGTACCGGGTACGCCGAAAGCCAAGGTGGTGATTCTCGGCGGCGGCGTTGTGGGGATGAATGCCTGCAAACTGGCGGTGGGAATGGGAGCGAGCGTCAGCATTCTGGACATCAATCTGGAGCGACTCAACTATCTGGACGATATTTTCGGTTCCAGGATTCATACATTGATGAGCAGTGAATCCGTGATTCGGCGTGAGATGGCAAATGCGGATCTGGTAATCGGATCGATCCTGATACCGGGTAAGGCGGCGGACAAGATTGTTAAAAGGGAATATCTCCAATCCATGAAAAAAGGTTCGGTACTTGTGGATGTGGCGATTGATCAGGGCGGATGCTTTGAAACCAGCAAAGTGACGTATCATGACGCTCCGACGTATGAGGTGGACGGCATCGTGCATTACTGTGTGGGAAATATGCCGGGAGCCGTTCCCAGAACATCGACCATCGCATTGACCAATGCCACATTGAACTACGGTTTGCAGATTGCCGGCAAGGGATTGGAGACGGCCTGCAGGGAGAATGATGTGATTTACTCCGCGATTAATACCTACAAAGGGCATTTGACTTGTGAAAATGTTGCGGTCGGATTCGGGATGGACTATGTGAATCCGAGGACTTTGATATAGAAAATGCGAAGGAAACTTTTCCGGAAACAAGTCCCGAACAAAGTCCCGAACAGGGTTGATCGAAACGGTTCGAAAACGACTATGAACTTTCTTGACAATCCGTGATGAAAGGGGTATAATGCTATCCATTGTAAACACATCAAAT
>JBHAEV010000033.1:0-7905 GCA_041855735.1 Lachnospiraceae bacterium | reverse complement strand
GACGAGTACTCCGACACCAAAGTTCAGACTTTCCGCAAAATAAAACCACGGCACAATTCCCGGAACCAGCCAGAGCACATAGGGCGTACCCGGGACCGGAGGCGTGGATTTGAATCCCAACTGAAAAATCGCAAAATAGATGAACACGGTTACGACAGGCTGTACGAACATCCATGCCAGACCGAAATACGATCCCACAAATCTCTTTTTAAAATCCGCCTTGGAAAGATCGATGATCAATGCTCTTCTTTGATAACTCTCTTTCATAAGCCAATATAATTTCTTCATGCATTCTCCCATATTTATGGATTTCGCTCGATCGACCGGAAAAGCTCTCCTTTGCCGATTTGAGCGTTTCTCGGTATCGATCCGCGCGTTTTGCTCATTCGGTCCGGGCCATTTCCTTCCATCTTTGCCAATTCTTATCTTTTTCCGATATGATCAAATCCATTCCCTCAATCGGCCATTCAATCCCGATGTCCGGATCATTCCAAATCACTCCGCCCTCGTCGCCCGGATGATAAAAATCCGTGCATTTGTACGCAAACTCCGCCTCCTCGCTCAGCACCAGAAATCCGTGTGCAAACCCTTCGCTGATGTAAAACTGCTTTTTATTTTCCGCGCTCAGCACCAGACCGAACCATTTTCCGTAAGTTTCGGAATCCTTGCGCAGATCCACCGCCACATCAAAAACTTCTCCCCGAAGGACGCGTACCAGCTTCCCCTGCGGATGTTCTTTCTGAAAATGCAAACCCCGCAGCACTCCCTTCGTGCTCATGCTCTGATTGTCCTGGACAAAAACCATGTCAAGACCCTTTTCCACAAAATCATTGCGATGATAGGTTTCTACAAAATATCCCCTCTCATCCTTGAACACGGTCGGTTCAATAATATACAATCCCTCAATCTCACATTTGGTTACATTTATCTTGCCCATGGTCTCTCCTTGTTTTGACTCGTTTTTTTACACTACAATGTTGCCTTTACGCTTACGCGCAAGGCAACACCCATTTTATCATGATGCCGTAAAAAGAGTTTCCTGAATACGGATACCCGAAACACAAAGGAATCGGAACAGTCATATTATAGCAAATGAATGCAAAAACAACAAGCACAGCCTGCTTCGGATGTTTTGCAATCGCCGCAAATAAGGGCAGAACCTCAAAATCGGCTCTGCCCCAAAAAGTGTTCTGTCCTCTTTACTCTCTCAGGCGAATGCCGAGTTCTCCAAGTCCGCGCAGGATTTTCTCCATTGCGTCGCCGACTTCCTTTTCTTCGAGAGTTCTCTCCTTGTTTCTAAAGCAAATCGAATACGCGACGGACTTGAATCCCTCCTGAATCTGATTTCCCTCATAGATGTCGAACAGATGATAGGACTCCAGATTCTTTCCGCCGAATTTTCCGATGATTTCTTCGATTTGCCCGACAAAAATGTTCTTCGGCACCACCATCGAAATGTCACGATTGACCGCCGGATACTTCGCGATACCGGTGTACTTTGTCCGGAATGACACATGTTTCATGATGCTCGGCATATCCAGTACGGCAATATATGTCTTCTCGCCGATCCTGTAATTCCCCGCAACCTCCGGATGCAGTTCCCCCAAAATCCCCAGCTCCTCACCTTGAAACAGAATGTTTGCCCTTCTGCCGGGATGCAAAAATTCCATGTCGCATTCCGGTGTAAACTGCAGTTTCCCGATTCCCACATTTTCAAGGAATTCCTCCACCGCACCCTTCATCGTAAAGAAATCGCCCTCCCCGTAAAAACCGAGTGTAAACTGCATTCTCTCGTCCGGAAGTTCCCGGACCGGCAAGGATTTCGGAAGATAGATATTGGCAAGCTCGAATAATTTTACATTCTTATTTCTCCGGTTATAATTGATCGACAAAGAGTTCAGCAATCCGTTCAGACTCACCGTTCTCATAATCGAGAAATCCTCGCCCAGAGGATTCATGATTTCGATGGCATCCCGGAGTTTGCTGTTTTTTGGAATCCGAAGCTTGTTGAATACCTTTCTGGATTCAAAGGAGTAGCTCATCGCCTCCGAGAAACCGAGTCTTTTTGCCGTATTTCTTGCAATGTCCTCGACTTCTCTTTTAAGCGTGACGCCGCCCATGGTCGCCTCGCCCTTCGGCAAGGTGGTCGGGATTTTGTCATATCCGAAGAATCTGGCAACTTCCTCCGCCAGATCCGCCATGCACTCGATATCCTGCCGGAAACTCGGAATACGGATGTACACGGCATCCGTTTCGATTTCCCCGGTATCCGTCTTCGCATTTTCGGGCCGGATGTCTCTGCCCTTGATTTCGGTCAGCTCCAGCCTTGCAAAATAAGAAAGCATCTCCTCTTTGCGGATGTTCGTTCCCAAAAGACGATTGATTTTCTCCGGTTCAAATTTCACATATACCGTTTTCTTCCGGTTCGGATACACATCCACCACGCCGCCGACAACTTCACCGCAGCCGAGTTCCTCAATCAGCGTACATGCACGGTTGACCGCCAAAAGTGCATTCTCCGGATCCAGACCTTTTTCAAATTTGCCCGAAGAATCGGTGCGAAGGCCGAGCCTCTTGGAACTCAGCCGAATATTGGTACCGTCAAATGTTGCGCTCTCAAAAACCACGGTCTGCACCTCATCGGTAATCATGGAATTTTCACCGCCCATGATCCCCGCAATGCCGATGGCACGCTCTGTATCGGCAATCACCAGCACATCCTTGTCCAGCTTTCTTGTCTGAGCATCCAATGTGGTAAATTCTTCTCCGTCTTTTGCCAATCGAACGATGATTTTTTGCCCAGCAATGTCTTTGTAATCAAAGGCATGCATCGGCTGCCCGAATTCCTCCATCACGAAATTTGTGATATCCACCAGATTGTTGATCGGGCGGATTTTGCTTTGACGCAGACAATCCTGCAGCCACTTCGGTGACGGTCCGATTTTAATATTCTTTACCATTCTGGCGGTATATCTTTGGCAAAGCGCCGGATCCTCCACCTCCACCTTAAGATAATCATTGACATCCTCCCGATTTCCGGTTTCTTTGATAACCGGAGGAATGAAGGTCTGTTCGAATGTTGCCGCCGCTTCTCTGGCGATTCCCATTACCGCATAACAGTCCACGCGATTCGAAGTTACCTCGTATTCAAAAACGGTTTCGCGCAATCCCAGCAGCTCGATCGCATCCGCGCCGACTTTCGTATCATCCGGCAGAATATAAATTCCGTTTTCCGGCGCATCCGGATAGAAATTGCGATCGGAACCGAGTTCCTCTATCGAGCACATCATACCGAAGCTTTCCACACCGCGCAGTTTCCCCGCTTTTATCTTGATTCCGTTTTCGGGATTCGGTGTGCCGTCGTGGTTGCCGGCCACTTTCCCCCCTGCCAAAACCACAGGTATCTTTGCACCTTCAAATACATTCGGAGCACCCGTTACAATCTGAACGACTTCACTGCCGACATCCACCTGACAGACCACAAGCTTATCGGCATCCGGATGAGGTGCAATCGATAAAATCCGTCCCACGACAATTTTATCGAGATTTTGATCCAATTTTGTAAATCCTTCCACTTTCGTGCCGCTTAAAGTCATGGCATCGGTGTATTCCTGCGCACTGACATCAAGATCCGGCACATATCTTTTGATCCATGAAAGACTGGTTTCCATATTTTCTCCTTTATCTGGAATTGTTTAACTGTTTGATTTCTCCCTGTATAAATCAGAATTGTTCGAGAAAACGTTCATCGTTTTCATACAGCAGACGCATGTCGTCGATTTCGTACTTGAGAAGCGCGATCCTCTCAAGTCCCATACCGAATGCAAAGCCCTGGTATTCTTCCTTGTCCACTTTGCACATTTCAAAGACATGCGGATGTACCATGCCGCAGCCGAGAATCTCAATCCATCCGCTTCCTTTGCAGAACCGACAACCGCTTCCCCCGCATTTAAAGCAGCTGACATCCATCTCGGCACTCGGTTCGGTAAACGGAAAGTGATGCGGCCGGAATTTTACCTTCGTGTTTTCACCGAACAGTCTGCGCGCAAACTCCGCCAACGTTCCCTTCAAGTCGGAAAATGTGATGTCTTTATCGATGACCAGTCCCTCAATCTGATGGAAACTTGGAGAATGGGTTGCATCCACCTCATCCGAACGGAACACCCTGCCCGGAGAAATCATGCGAATCGGCAGTTTTCCTTCTTCCATTTTTCTCGCCTGCACCGGTGAGGTCTGGGTACGAAGCACGATTTCTTTGTTGATGTAAAAGGTATCCTGCTCATCCTTTGCCGGATGATTGGCGGGAATGTTCAATTTTTCAAAATTATACTCGTCGTATTCGATTTCCGGACCTTCCACCACTTCATATCCCATCGCAATGAAAATCTTCTCCACTTCTTTCAAAGCCAGGGTGTTCGGATGACTGTGCCCGACCTGCACTCTTTTTGCCGGCAAAGTCACATCGATGGTTTCCATTTTCAACTGCATTTCCATTGCGGCATTGGCAAGCTCCGCTTTCTTCTCGTTCAGTTTGGCCTCAATCAGCTCTCTGGCATCGTTTACCATCTGCCCGACTTTCGGTTTGTCCTCCGGCAAAACATCCTTCATGCTCTTTAAAACAGCCGTAAGTCCGCCTTTTTTTCCCAGAATCGACACCCGGATTTCATTCAGCACATCCAGATCAGCTGCATTTTCGATAAAAACCAGCGCCTCTTCTTTGATCTTACTTAATTGCTCTTTTATCATAGTCCCTCCATTTTTGAAAAATCCCGAAAAAAAGTCCCGATACAGCAAGCTGTATTGGGACGAATCATCGCGGTACCACCCAAGTTCCTGACCAGGCACTCAAAGTACATAACGTGTACGGACGTCGAACTCTACCAAACCTTCGGTTCTTCAAGTTCGAAGCTAAAGCGTGAATTTCATGATATCACATTGCGTAGGAGAATCGCAGCTCCCTCTCCCTCTCTGAACGTTGTAAGATCACTACTGTGCGCCGTCAAAGCTTTTTTATATTTGTCATTCCGAAACTTCTTCCGTTCCAGTCTAGTACGAAAATCCGAAATTGTCAAGAAAATTTGCGCTTTGCTTCCACAGTGCGAATCGTATCCGGCATTACAGTATCCCGATTGTGCGAAACAACACCACCATGAAAAAAATCGTAAACATACTCAGCCAGGAGGTCCAGACCACGATTTGCCCTGCCAGTTCGGCATCCCCTCCCATTTCCGTCGCCATCGGAACCGCCGATACGGCAAGGGGAGATCCGAAGCAGGCAATCATGGTGCCGACGGCGGCGGGTGTCAGGGCTATGAATCCCGTCCTTGCCGCCAGAGCGGCAAGGGAAAAGCCGATCGCGGGCGCAAGAATCAGTTTCATGAAAACCGCGCAGCACAGCTCTTTTTTCATTCCCGACATCTTTGAAAAATGAAACTGCCCGCCGAGCGAAATCAATGACATGGGTGTTGCCACCCGTCCGAGATAGGAAACGGTGTTGTATGCCCACGGAATGGTTCTCTTGATCGAAAACACCGCTTCCCCATTCGCATTCACCGGGATGATCTCCCGAAGCAGCAAAACGACAATCCCTGCGGACAGTCCCTGAATCAACGGATTTTTGATCAGATTTTTTACAATGTTCTTCACACTCACTTTGTTGCTGTCTCCGTAAATCGCCAAAAAAAGCACCGAGAAAAAATTATAATATATCACAATCGGAGCCTGCATCGAAGATGCCGTGAAAACCCCTTGTGAGCCGACCAGTCCCTCAATCAGCGGAATGCCGATCAGAGCAAAATTAGAGCGATACCCCGCCTGAATCATGACTCCTTTGCGGCTTCTTTTTTCCGTAATCCGATTCGCAATCAAAACGGATACTATCGTCAATACCGCAATACTTCCGACCAGAAAAAATGCCAGGCGATAATCCAGCTCCCGAACACTATCCACTTGATAGAGATTATAAAACATCAAAAACGGAAAGCTGTAGTGAAACACAAAGGAATTGAGTTTCCGAAAGAAATCGGCGGATACAATGCCCTTTTGCTTCAGCACATATCCCAGCATCACCAGAAGTAAAATCGGTGCAACGGCATTGAATGCATATGAAAACACGGTTGTCATACTCTGTCCCCCCTTTGTTAGGTTACACACTTTTTGAACTGCCCATTGCGAAAGTCCGGGATTGCAATCGCTTTTTCGTTCATACACGGCATAATGCCGGGCTATCCCTCAAACTGGCTTTGATACAGTTTCTTATAAAATCCTCCTGCTTCCAACAGTTCATGGTGATTTCCGGATTCAATCACCGCACCGTCCTTCATCACCAGAATGGTATCCGCATTTTTTATCGTGGACAGTCTGTGAGCCACGATAAAACAGGTACGCCCTTGCATCAGCCGCTCAAACCCCTCCGCCAGCTTGATTTCCGTTCGGGTATCGATGGAAGATGTCGCTTCATCCAAAATCAATATCTTCGGCTTTTTTAAAATCACTCTGGCAATGCAAAGAAGCTGTCGCTGACCGGCGCTCAGATTTCCTCCGTTTTGTTTCACAACCGTATCGTATCCGTCCGGCAATCGTCGGATAAAATGATGCGCATATGCCTCTTTTGCGGCGAGAATGATGTCTTCCATGGAAGCGTTCGGGCATCCCATTGCAATATTCTCCCGAATCGTTCCTTCCATCAGCCATGTGTCCTGAAGCACCATGCCGAAGCACTCGACATAGTCCTCTCTTTTGATATCGGTAATGTCTTTATTGTCGAGTAAAATATTCCCCGCATCCATTTCATAAAACCGCAGAATCAGATTGATCAATGTGGTTTTTCCGCATCCCGTCGGTCCGACGATGGCAATTCTTTTGCCGGCGCTCACATCGACACTCAGCCCATCGATAAATTTCTTCGTCTTATCGTAGGAAAAACCGATGTTTTGAATTTTGAACTCTCCCTCGCAGGTTTCCATACTCACCGAACCCGGCTTGTCTTTTACCACCTCTTCCTCGTTCAGCAAATCAAAAATTCTGGATGCACAGGCGACGGAATTTTGCAACTCCGAAATCACGCCGGAAATCTCGTTGAACGGTTTGGTATACTGTGTGGCATAGCTCAGTATACTCACCAGCTGTCCGACGGTGATGCTTCCCGAAAGCGCAAAGTATGCTCCCGCTGTGCCGACTCCCGCATACACCAGAGAGTTTACGAAACGGGTTGCAGGATTGGAAATCGCCGAAATAAAAATCGCATTCAGATAGGCCTTTCCCAGATTTTGATTGGCGATCGCAAACTCCGAAATCGCGCGTTCCTCTTTTTGGAATGCCTTTATCGTAGTCATTCCTTCGATCATCTCATTGGCAATTCCGGTCATTTCCCCGCGCGTAATCGTTTGTTCTTTAAAGAAACGGAAACTTCGTTTTGCAACGAATCCGCTGACCACCAGGGACAATGGTGTAATCAGAATGACAATCATTGCCAGTACCGGGTTAAATCGAAGGATGAACGCCAAAGTCAGAAGTATGGTCATGACGCCGGTAAAAAACTGACCGAAACCCATCAAGACGCCCTCCGAGAACTGTTCGATGTCCGAAACGATTCGGCTGACCATTTCTCCATGCGATTTTTTGTCGATAAATTGTATCGGAAGCACGAGGATTTTATCCATTGCCCTGCTTCTCAGATCTTTTCCCATGCGATAGACAATGTGATTGTGCAGCATGCTCATCGTCCACTGCGACAATCCTCCGATTGCCGTGACAAACACCATCTGCATAACAGACACACTGACTTTCGAAAAAATGACCCGATCCTTTCCGACAATCGCGTCGACGGTATGTCCGATGATGACCGGAATCAGCAATGCGGACACGACCTGAATCATCGCCAGCAGCAGGCTCAAAAGAAAACTG
>JBHAEV010000032.1:0-27312 GCA_041855735.1 Lachnospiraceae bacterium | reverse complement strand
TGTTGAAGATATATTTAGGAACTATTATGGCTGTATATTAAGTGAAGCAGACCTAACAAAAGATGATGTTATAATGCTTTTCTTGATTACTGTTGCAGGTCCCGTGAAAGGAGAAGAAAACCAGCTATATACTGTTTTAAAAAACCATTATGGCGCCGAAATTAGAGAGAGTGAAACAGTAGAAAAGCTTTATTCTCTTGAACTTGTTGATTGGTTTAAAAACGAAATAACTAAGGTTTCGGATCAAAGCCTTGGAAATTATATTTTATACTATGTTCTGTTTGAAAAAAGATGGGTAAGCATTGAAGGTCTAATAGCTATTGCTTTCCCACGATACAAGAATAAAGCTGTCTATGCATTAAAAACTATAATAGAGATTTTTAATTCTGAGGATGTTGCTCACTATGTGAAAAAATCTATTATTTCTGCGTGGGATAATGCTCCTGATGGGCAAGACATGGAGTATTTAGAGGCTTTTCACCAAGTAAATCCAGATAAAGCGTTGTGCATCATAAAAAAGAAGATAGAGCAAGAAAAGTATGCGGATTTTGATATGCATAGCTTTGATGTAGATTCTAAAAAGAATTATCTTCATATTTCTACAAAAGAAATTGGGATTCTAGGAGGATTTAAGTACACGGAGTCATTTGATGATTCGATAGAGCTTCTTGTGCTGTATTTTAAAAAGCGTCCAGATTTGATCATGGATTTCTATTTTGTGATTTGCAAGCATCTTCTTTATGACACGTATTCATGGGAGAACAAGTATAAAAATGAAACTGTGCTAATGGATAAGCTTTGGGAAGCAACTAATGAAGGCGAAAACTATAATTTCAGTATACTTTATATTCATGTTGCTCAATACGCATTGAAGACGGAGCTTTTATATACGGAAGAAGGAAGGAATCGCCGAGAATTTAATTTTGTTAGAATGACGATTGGCTTCACCGAAGAAATAGCAATATTGCGTAATAAGATCTGGAAAATGCTGGGGATTCTTCGTAAAAAAAATGAATATCGAGAGATAATCAATAATATCATCTCTGAAGTTCATTATTATGGTTTAGATAGGAAGGATTCAATAGCCTATTTACAATCAGATTTTGATGCGATTTTTGCGGAGGTGATTAAGAAAGAAGATATTGATTTCTCCGATGCAAGAATAATTGATAGATACAGAGAAGTTGCCGGTCAAATAAATAGTCCGGTTGACGAGAGATATTTGATTTCTGAGAATAATCATGATTTCAGAATGTACAGGATTCTATCAGGAGAACATTTACTTGGCAGAACCATTGAAGAAGATGAGAAAATTCGAAAGGCTAAGATAGCTGCGGAATTTGAGTCATATAGCCTTGATAACTATACGGATCTGTTTAAAACATGCAATTTCTTACAAGATACTATTGGTGAAAGAAATCTCTGGTCATTAAGCAGTGGGCTTGCTATAGTTTTTGAACTATTGGAAGCAAATCCAGATTTTTATGTAAATGTAATTGAAGAGTATTTCAAAAGTAATGCTCCGTTCAGATTAGATGGTTATGGGCAAGTTGTTTTTTTGCTTTCTACTTTAGGTTACGAAAAAACATATAGTTTGATGAACGGATATGAGTATCGAAGAAAAGATTCATGGCTGTCTCTGATTTGGGAGTGCATAAACGAAAGTGATATTACGGATACAGTTGTTTGTGATTATAGTAGTTTTTCTAAAAGAAATTTGGATGGAGATAATCCAATAGTATCTTCGCCTATGCTGTTGGTAAAGTATGGAGAAAAAGATAACGAGTTAAAGAATAGCATTCTTAAAAGCATAGCGAAAAAGGCAAGCCTGTCAGCAGCGTTTTTGGAGTATATGTACCGAGATGATGATATAAAAGTCATTTTGGGTCTTTTCAAAGATGATTTTGATACACTATCCCAAATTTATATGAACGCTCTTGAAATAAGTGATCATGTGGATTATGGCGGAAAATTGTTTATCAAAATATTTGAACAAAGACCGAACATATGGAAAGACTACGTAGATTGGGTAAAGAACCATTCACGTCGTGATGGATATGAGCAAAAGATATTCGAATTGATTTGGTCTACTGAGAATTGGCAAGAATGTATTAAATATGCTTATTCGGTTCTTGTTGAAGATAATACAGCATTTCATATAAAACATCCGGCTCAATTGCTTTTTGGGCGAACGGAGCAAGAGTCAAATGTTGATCAAAACAGAAAAAAACAATGGCTTCTTGATAGTTTACACGACAATTGCATGGATGTATCTAAATGTAGCAAGTTAATTGATGTGGTTGTTAATGTTATGCCACATTGGAAACTGGATTTTATTTTTGAGTTTTTAAAGGATAACCAAAATGTTGAAGATTTTAAGAAAATTCACTTGTTTCCAATGTCAGCTTCGTGGTCGGGAAGCAAAGTTCCATTGATTATAGATAAGATTCGATTTCTGCAAAGCCTTAAAGAAAAATTGAAGGGCGTTGCCTATATTGAACATAGGGAGTATATCGAGGAATCTCGAAGAGACCTTGAGGAGGATAAAAGAAAGGTTGAGTTAAGAGAGTATATCGAAGAGGCTGATTATGCGTAAAGCGCTCATTGATAAAGGATATAGGCAGTGTAAACTATGCCGCTACCATAGCTTACAGCCGGAAAGGATACTGGTTCCTAAGCGGGAACAAGGCGGTCAATTGGGCATTGTCAAAAGAAAGACGGATACGCCGGGGGCTCTTTGACCTGTCCAATGCGTACCGGTCAGTGCACGTCAACTATTGAAACCGCCGTGTACCGAACGGTACGCACGGTGGTGTGAGAGGACGGGGGCTAATCACCCCCTCCTACTCGATCCCGGACTGTCGGTTTCACCGCACCGGTATATCCATTAGTGGTACAATTACCGATTTTCAAAAATATAGCTTGTGAAAACATCCATTGTCCAGTATACTTTAAAAAAATGGTAATAATGCCAATAAATTAAAATAGGAGATGCTTATGGAGATAAAAAGAGATATTTATCTTAAAAGGCTTATAAGTAAAAGAAACAATGGATTGATCAAGGTTATTACCGGAATCAGAAGATGTGGTAAGTCATATTTACTTTTCAATTTGTACTATGATTATCTCATTAAAGAAGGTGTATCTAAGGATTGCATTATATCTGTTCCGTTAGATGATGATGATTATATAGAATGCTGCGAGCCCCAAAAACTATCTGAGTACATCAAAGGCAGAATAACCGATTCCAAGAAGCAATATTATGTATTTATCGATGAGGCACAATATGCGATTTCTAAGGAAGAAATAAAAAAACCGGATGTTCCGATCAGACTTTATGGAGTCTTAAACGGCTTGCTTAGAAAGAAGAATATTGATGTATACATTACAGGAAGCAATTCTAAGTTTTTATCTTCCGATATTCTAACCGAATTCCGGGGACGTGGTGATGAAATACATATCGCACCGTTGGCGTTTTCGGAATACTTTCCTGCATCCGGGAAGGATAAGTTTGATGCATGGCAAGAGTATTTATTTTATGGAGGGCTGCCTCATATCCTGGCAGAGCCTGATAATGAATCTAAAGAAGCATATCTTGAGAGATTAAACTCCGGAATTTATGTTAGAGATATCGTCGAAAGATATGACATTCGAGATGCTTCCAGAATGGAAATACTGATGAAGGTTATAGCTTCAGCTATTGGTTCTTTGACGAATGCTCAAAAAATATCGGATACATTTAACAGTAATGGTGACAAGACCATTTCAATGCCTACGATATCTAATTATTTAAGATATCTCACGGAAAGCTTTGTTATACAAAAGGGTGAAAGATATGATATTAAAGGGCGTAAATATATAGGCACACCATCAAAATACTATTATACGGATTTAGGACTCCGAAATGCTCTTTTAAATTTTCGTCAATTTGAAGAGACACATTTGATGGAAAATGCAATATACAATGAATTGATTTACAGAGGTTACAAAATAGATGTAGGTGTAGTTGAAATCCGAATTGATGAAGATGGCAAAAAAGTGCGTAAACAATTAGAAGTAGATTTTGTAGTTAATCAAGGCAGCAAGCGATATTATATCCAGTCTGCATATTCACTGCCAAATCAGGCAAAGGTTGAACAGGAACAAACATCACTTATTAAAATACCTGACTCTTTTAAGAAAATAATAATTACCGGTGGGAATACTCCGGTATGGAGAAATGATCAAGGCATAACGATTATGGGATTATTTGATTTTTTACTGAATGAAGATAGTCTGGATTATTAAATCGACATTCTCTCTTTGTGCTAATAACAAAGTCAGATACATTGATTAGGTATTTTTGTTTAGATCACGGTATCCCTTTGGAGACATTTTATATATACTAATCTCTGAAGTTATCCATGTGATGATCTGAAGATCGAATAAGTTGGATAAATAATATTTTCATGTAATTTTGTATCAAGGTCTCACCGCAGGAACCGTGATCTGAGCATGTGAAACTTTTTCTGTAAATAGCTTATCGCAGAAGGTCTTCTATGATAAAATAAAAAATCATAGGAGGCCTTTTATTAGGGCAAGAGAAAAGAAACCTGTACGATTGGCGTTCCAAATGCCACGAATGCGGCATGGGGTATCACAAACAAGTGAGAGGTAAACAAAAACCTCCCACTTGTTTTTCTTTTGTAGAAGAATAGGAGATGGATTACAGTGCCAGAGCATGACCAAACCTCACGGTCACGTATGGTGCGATGTCTGCATGAATGCCAATGGTGGTCTTGCCCGGTATGTTTGGATGAGTACTGTTCCCGGAAGTTATCTCATATCGTTGTGTTCGCCTCGAGTCGCTTCAAGGGAGAGTTTTGAAAACTCAATAATAAATTGAATGTAAATTCAAAAATATTAATAAAACAGAAAAAATGACATAATGTTTTTTGAAAAGTACAGGAGTAAATATTGACTTCATATTTTGAATTGTCTTAGGATTGTAAATGTTGTTAGTTGAACCGAACTAAAATTACATTGGTTTGAGGTTTTACGGAAGTAGATCAACGCAATGAATGCATCTCAATAAACGGAGTGGATTGTGACAAATAATCACAGATCAAAAAAGATAAAGAAAGGAGTATGTATTTCGGACCGAAGTATTCCGGTGCGTATACAGTATAGTTATGAAAAGAAGTGCTTTTTTCAGAAGAACTTTGACGGGGGTATCCTTATTGTTACTGGTATCGTCCGTTCCGACATTTGCCACCGTAAAAACGGGATGGCAGAAGGTGGCAAATTCGTGGAAGTATTATACGGATTCTCAAACGGCTCATACCGGATGGATCAGAACGGAAAGCGGATGGTATTACTTAAATCCGGAGGACGCTACGCTTAAAACAGGATGGTTGCAAACGGCGGATGGAAGCTGGTATTTTTTAAACACCGTGGACGGGGACAGTCTTGGAAAAATGCTGACAGGATGGCAGCGGATCGACGGTTACAGCTATTACTTCGACAATGCTTCGGGTGCCAGTGAGGGGCGCATGATGCACGGGGGGACGACACCGGACGGATATACGGTAAACGAACATGGACAGTGGACTCTAAACGGAGTGGCTCAGTATTCGGCTCAAACGGGAATCATCACTAAGAAAAATAACACCGGTCTTACAACGGTTAAAAGAGTTTCCGGCGGATCGGGTGGAGGATCCGGCAGAAGCAGTACGATCCTTGCGACAAAAAGCAATGCCGATTCTGCGAAAAAAAGCGATACGAATACCGCAAGCGCAAGCAATGCGAATCCGTCGACGAAAAACGATCCAAATGCTGCCTCCGATGAAGTCGTGAAGATTCTCAACAGGGAACTGGAAAATGCAAGGGCGGATGTTGCCAGAGCCGAGGAAGATGCAAAGGCGGCAGAAACCGCCCGAATGGAGGCGGAGAAAGCAGTCGAGAATGCAAGGACGGATATTGCCGGAGCGAATGAAGCGGCAAGGCTGGCGGAAGAAGCAAGGAGACTGGCGGAAGAAGCCGAGAGAGAGGCAAAAAGGGCGCTGGAGGATGCAAGAAGAGCACTGGAAGAAGCCGAAAGAGCGAACATCGATGAGAGAAGTGCCAAAGAAGCGGCAGAGTCGAAATTGACGGCGCTCACGGAAATAGAGGATGCCTCAACCGCCGGTTTATCAAGGATAGAGATGCTTAACAAACTGAATGAGAATCAGAAAACATCTGCCAAAAGCGGGATTGAAAGTCTGGCGATCCGTACAAAGAATGAAGTATTGTCGTCCCGGACGAAGGAAAATGTGCTTACGGCAAAGGAAACCGGAATCCGTTCCATAAACGAGCTGGCGGACAATGCCGAAATACTGGATACCTCCAAGTCGGTTTTGGAAACAACCATAGCGGAGGCGGAGAGCGTAAAGACAAATTACAGGTATTTAAATGCAGGTGCAGCACCGAAGAATGCGTTCAATGATTCTCTGAGAGCCGCAAAAGATAAGCTGGCAAATGAGGATTCTCCGGAAAACATAGAGGAGGCCGCAAGAGCGCTGAGAGAAGCGACGAATGCGCTTGACGGAGTGGAGGAAACGGGAAACGATGTACCGCAGGTGGAAACGGTACGGGATTATCGGCCGTATTCCACCAGAACGGTTATTTTACAATTTGTTCCAAGCGATGCGACAAAAGTGTTCATTGAAACCATTACGCCGTTGCGCAGTGTGGGGATCGCATACAGTGTGAAGATAAACGATATTCCGTACACATACAATTACAGAATGCGAAATGACAATGAATACAACCGTCATTGGGGCAATTACAGCAATTTGCCATATCAGTCGGCGCTCGAATTCAAAGACAGCGCATTTCAAGACGGTGAAAACACCATCGAGATAAAAATCGACGGATATAAGACATTAAGGGTAACACATACCCGCTAAGATCCGAAATCCCTTGGAAAACGGGTCGAAAATGAAAAAAGTGAGCATAGAAAAACAGAATTGTGTGAATGCATTTTTGGAGGCAACCGCTTGGCCGTACGGCCGGGTAGTTGCCTTATTGGAGTGATCGCATGACCCGGGCACAATTTTTCAAAAAGAATACCGGAAACTGTGCTATACTAGGATCAGCAATTGAAAAATCCCGAAATCGGAGGAAATATGTCCTATAAATTCATCATCGGCAGCGCCGTAAGCAAAAAGACCGAAACCGCCTTTGAGGAGTGCATCCGGGGCGATCGCGGCAATCGGTATATCATCATCGTTCCGGAGCAGAGCACTATGACCGCGCAGAAGAAGATAGTGGATATGCATCCGAATCATGCCACCATGAATATCGATGTGCTCAGTTTCAATCGTCTGGCATATCGTGTGTTTCAGGAGTTGGGCATGGAACATCCCGAGATGATTGACGATATCGCAAAGTCATTGATCGTAAAACGAGTCGCATTGTCAAAGAAGGAGGAATTGACGAATTATAAAAAACTTCTGGACAAACCCGGCTTTATCTCCAATATGAACTCCGTCATTTCCGAGTTTTACCAATACGGCATCACTCCGGGAGTGCTTTGCGATGCGCTGACGCAAATAAAGAGAGCGCATTTAAAAACAAAGCTCTCGGAAACGGCGGCGATTTATGAGGGATTCCAAAAATTCATCGAAGACCGGTTCATCACGACCGAGGAAGTTTTGGATTTGCTGTGCAAAGTCCTGCCGCACAGCAAGATGCTTTTCGAATCGCATATCGTGCTGGACGGATTTACCGGGTTTACGCCGATTCAGCTTCGAATCATTGAAATCTTTTTAAAGCAGGCGAAGGAAGTTACGATTACAATGCATTGTGACAGCCTGGAGGAGGCGTATGCGAAAGCGGACGATTCGGATCTGTTCCTGCTCAGCAAAACGGCAATTCAAAAAATTACGGACATGGCAAAGCGAGGCGGTGTGAAGCATTCCGGCGATATTTTTGTGGAAAACAATCTGCAGAATTCTGCTTTGAATCATTTGGAAAAGCACTTTTTAAGATTTGACCGTTTTGTGCCCTGCTCCTGTGAGGAAGCGATTTCCATTACCCGGCTGGCGGACATCGATGCGGAGATTCGCTTTGTCACCTCAAACATTCTGAAGCTGATACAAGACGGAATGAGATATCGGGATATCGCCATTGTCGGGAGGGACTTGAGCAATTACAGGGACGGTTTGGAAAAAAGACTGGGCAATCTCGGCATTCCGCTCTTTGTGGATGAAAACATCGCAATCGTCAACAATCCCCTGGTGGAGTTTGTCCGGAGCGTACTTTTGCTGATGTCAAATGCCATGAATGACGAGAATTTTTTGATGTACTTAAAATGCAGACCCGATACCGACGAGGAAATGGTGTGGGAACTGGAATTGTACATGAAAGCGTGCGGAATCCGCTCGCAGAAAAAGATACTTTCAAAATGGGAATACATACCGAACGAACTGTCGGGGACGGACCTTGCAAAACTTATGGCATTTCGGGATGAAATCGTAAATGAACTGGAACCGCTCAGGAAATTGTACGCCGGGGCAACCATTCACGCAAATACAGTGATTTCGGAAGTGATTCGTCTGCTGGATTTTTTTTCCATGGAAGAGAAAATGGCAAAGATGGCGAAGGGGTTTGCTGCAAAAGAAGGTGAAAACGGAAAGAAGTCCCGGGAATATGCCGATATTTATGAGCAAGTCATCTCATTGCTGCAAAAGATTTCGGAGATTTTGCGGGAGGAGGAACTGGAAAAGTCGGATCTGCTCGGCATTTTTGATGCCGGAATTGCGGAAATCCGTGTGGGAATGATTCCGGCTTCCATCGATAAAGTGGTATTGGGGGATTTGATCCGCACCCGACTCGATGACATCAAGGTGTTGTTCATCGTCGGTGCCAATGAAGGCGTTCTGATCAGTGCAAAAAGTCAGAATGCGATCCTTTCGGATCGGGATAAAGAAGCGCTTTCAAAGCTCGGGATATCGCTTTCCCCGACCATGAAGGAAGACATTTTCATTCAACGATACTATCTGTATCTCATGTTTACCATGGCCAGGGAAAAGCTGTTCATTACCTTTGCCGGGAAAGACCGTGCCCATAATGCATTAAAGGAGGCGAGCGTGCTTTCGCAGGTACAGAAACTGTACACGGATCTGGAAATTTCCTATGTGGATTCGGTGCATGAGGTTTACAGCAGGCTGGAAGCCAAGGAGAGGCTGATTGTCGCACTTCGGGAGTATCACGAAGAGGAGGGGGAGGTGGCAAAGTGGCTGCCTTTTGTAAACATGGCAAAGGATTTGATCACGGCGGCAACCTTTCGCTATTCGGATACCGGACTCAGCAAAGAGGCGGCAGATCGAATCTACGGGTCGGAAATTATTGCGAGTGCAACAAGACTGGATCATTTTGTGGACTGCCCGTACAAGCATTTCCTGCGCTACGGACTGGGGTTGAAAGAAGATCCGGAATACCGCTTTGAAAGTGCGGACATCGGTACCCTGGCGCACGGAATCATTGAGCGATGCTTTGTGCTTGCAAAAAAAGAGAATCTGGACATAACAAAACTTTCCGAAACAGAGCGCTTTGACCTGATTGAAAAAAGTCTGCAGGGCATTTTGTCGGAGGATGAAAAGGGGATTTTTGAGGAGAGTTCAAAGAACAGACACATGGTGGATCGCATCGCCGGGATGGCGAAGCGGATATTGTACATACTCGGCAGGCAACTGGAAAAGGGCGATTTTAAACCGGAATACTTTGAAAAGACATTTCGCGTTTCGGACGGATTGAATGCCCTGCAATTTGATCTGGACAATGAGCACAAACTGCTCCTGACCGGAGCGATTGATCGTGTGGACATTTTGGAGATGGAAGAGTCGATTCTTTTGAAAATCATCGACTACAAAACCGGCAGTACAAAATGGGAAACGGATCTGATTTATTACGGAAAGCAATTGCAGCTGATCCTCTATCTCAGCGCAATGAAAGAGGTATTGAAAGTGACAAACAAAAAAGAAATCATACCGGCGGCGTTTTTTTATATGCATCTGGATGATCCGATCATCGAGGCGGGGGATGTTTTGGGCATGCTTTCGAGCGAAGAAATGCGGGAATATGTACAAAACGAAACCTTGTCGGCACTTCGTCCGAGCGGGGTGGTCAATTCCGAACCGAATATCATCCGGTATCTGGATCGGGAGATTGAGAGCAAGAGCAATGTCATACCGGTTACGCTTAAGGACGGCAATGTGGTTGAGAGTTCCTCCGTTGTGGCGAGCAGGGAGATGATCGGGAAAATGGAGAGTTTTGTGAAGAAAAAGATTCTTCAGATCGGCAGGCGGATGATAGACGGGGATGTAAGTGTGTATCCCGGCAGCCGAAAAGGCAGAACGGCATGCGATTTTTGCCCGTATTTCAGTGTGTGCGGGTTCGATAAAAAAACAAAGGGCTATCGATATCACAATATGCCGAGTCTGAAAAATGCAAAAGCATGGGAGTTGATCATCGGGGAGGAAGAAGATGCAGTGGAGTAAAAATCAGCAACAGGCCATTGATGCAAGAAATCGAAGGATTTTGGTTTCCGCTGCGGCGGGCAGCGGAAAAACGGCGGTTCTGGTCGGACGCATTATCGAGAGAATTCTGGACAAGGAACACCCGGCGGATGTCGGTAATCTTTTGATCATGACCTTTACCAGAGCGGCGGCACGTCAGATGAAGGAGAGGATTGCGTCGGCACTTGAAAAAGCCCTGCATACCGTGGAATATCAAAGTGCGGTCTACAAAAGACTCAAACGTCAGATTGCATTGCTGGATTGCGCGAATATTTCCACCATTGACAGTTTTTGCAAGGAAATCATCGAGGAAAATCCGGATAAGGCAAATCTGGATCCCGGTTTTGTGATTGCCGACGAAGAAAGTTTGAGCCTTATGAAGGAAGACATCCTTGAAAATCTGATGGAGGAAGAATATGAAAAAGCCGATCCCGCATTCATGGATCTGGTTGCCGCTTTTTCCACAACCCGAAGCGACGGAAAGATCAAGAACCATATCAAGCTGGTGTACCAAAGTGCCCAGACGAGTGCATGGCCGGAGGAATGGTACAAAAAACAGGAGGATTTCTGTGGTTTTGCCGGAGGAAAATGCGAAAAAAAGGACAACGACCGGCAGGAAAAGGATTCCCTTTGGATACGGAAAGTTTCGCATCTTATTCACACCGTTTTGAAAGACATCGTATCGGATATGGATGCGGCAATCTGTCTTTGCAACAGTACGGACGGCCCGCTTGCCTATCTGGATGCGATACTGGCGGAAAAAAGCATGGTGCTTTCCATGCTGGATACCTCGGATTATGAAACATTGAGCCGACTGCTTTCGTCCATGGAATTCGAGCGTCTGGGAAGAGTCGCAAAAGGGGTGGATGCGGACTTGAAAGAGCGGGCAAAAGGGATACGGGATCAGTACAAAAAAAACATCAAGAGCCTTCAGGAAAAATATATTTTTTCGATGGAAACCGTTCGGCTTCAGGAAACGGAAACCGCCAAATATATCATGGAGCTGATCCGACTTGCCAAAGAGTTTGACAAGCGCTTTCATATGGAAAAACAAAGGAAAAACCAGGTGGATTTTAATGATCTGGAGCATCTGGCATTGAAACTGCTTTACGGTTTTCCGGAGATTGCCGCGGATTACCGGGAGAAATTTGACGAGATTTATGTGGACGAATACCAGGACTCCAATTTTGTGCAGGAGGAGCTCATCCGGGCCATAGAAAAAAACAATGTGTTCATGGTGGGGGATGTCAAACAAAGCATCTACGGATTCCGTCAGGCAAAGCCGGAGCTTTTCACTTCGAAATACAATGCCTATGAATACTATGAGGGAAATGAGGATGCGGACTCGGATGTAAAAATCGATCTGTCCACCAATTTTCGCAGCAGAAGCAGTGTTTTGGAGAGCATTAATGCGCTGTTTTATCGCATCATGGACACTTCTTTGGGAGGAATTTCCTATGATGAGGCGGCGGCATTGCACACCGGTGCGAGTTACGAGGATGTAAGGGGGGAGAGATCGACCGCCGACTGTCCCGAAATAATGCTGCTGGATGTTTTGCAGGATGAGGAGATTTCGGAGGAACTTGAAGACAGCGAAAATATTGAGCTGGAGGCGAAAATGATTGCCCTTCGAATCCGGGAACTGAAGGAAAGTCTTCTGGTACGGGACGACAACGGGGAGAATCGAAGACTGAAATACAGCGATATTGTCATTTTGCTCCGGTCGCAGGCGAATCGTGCGGAGAATATGGCACAGATTCTGGTCAATTACGGAATTCCGGCCTATGCGCAGACCGGAACCGGATATTTTGATACCTTCGAGATTCGAAAAATTCTTGCGGTGCTGACCGTCATTGACAATCCGTACCGGGACATCGCGTTTTGCGCATATTTGCATTCTCCGATGGCAAAGATTACGGATGAAGAGTTGACGGAGATTTCCGCACAAAAACGCGCCGCATCCGGACAAACCGGCATGCGCAGACTGTATTCGGACGTCAAAGAGTATATGAAGAACGGGGAAAATGAGAAGCTGAGACAAAAGCTCGGCAAGGCGATGGAAACTCTGAGCCTTCTGAGAGAACTTTCCGTGACGGAGCCGCTGACGAAGCTTCTTCGAAGCATTTACGAGATCACGGGATTTTATGATTTTTGTGCGGCAAGTTCCTCCGGAAATGTTCGCAGCGCCAATCTGGATGTGCTTTTGGAAAAGGCGGAGCGGTTTATGAAATCCGGGTATCAGGGAGTGTTTCATTTCGTTCGATACATTGAGAATCTGAAAAAATACAGCACCGATTTCGGAGAAGCCGGCAGCGTCGGGGAATTTGACGATACGGTGCGAATCATGACCATTCATAAATCCAAGGGTCTGGAGTTTCCGGTATGCATTCTCGCCAATGCAAACAAACGCTTCAATGAAACGGATCTCAGAACGGACATCCTGATCGACGACGATTTGGGAATTGCATGCAAATATGTAAATACGGAGCTTCGTGTGAAATCCGAAACCTTGAAAAAACAGCTTATCGCATATAAGAAAAAAACGGACAATATTGCGGAAGAGCTTCGTGTGCTCTATGTGGCAATGACCAGAGCGAAGGAGAAACTGATCATCACGGGCACGGTCAAGGATTTTGAAAAATACAAAAAAAAGTATTCGCATGTGGATGCGGGGAATGACAGTCCGCTTTCCTTTTTAAACATTCGGGAAGCAGGCTCTTATCTGGACTGGCTGATGATGTGTTATGAGGGAATATCCGGGCATTTTCGTTTAAAAGTCTGTTCGCAGGAATATTTGATTGCGGATGAGGTCAAAGAGCAGATTCGACAGATCACCGATGCCGATTATCTGCATGGCATCCTGCCGACGGAACCGGATGAGGAAATACAGTCCCGAATCAACTTTGTGTATCCGTATGAAAACGATGTAAACCGGAAGGCGACATTCAGCATTTCGGAGCTGAAACGCATCGGACAATTTGCGGATGAAGCGCAAAGCGCATTGCTGTTTTCGGAGAAACCGGATGAAACGCGCAGTGTTTCGGCGCAGCGAATTGCTTCGACGGATTTTTCGGGAACGAGAAAAGGAAATCTGTATCACAGAGTGATGGAACTTTTGGATTTTCGCCGGACGGATACTCCAGAACAGCTGAGGGAGCAGGTGCAGGAGATGATTCAAAGCAAAAAAATCTCGGAGGACGCCAATGACATTTCCCGGGAAAAAATCCGGAATCTGTTTTCCGGTCCGATCGGGAAATTGCTAAAGCAGGCCGAACAAGAGGGGACACTGTACCGGGAACAGAGTTTCATCATGGGAATACCTGCCAATGAACTGAATTTGTCTGATTCGGAGGAAAGGATCCTGATTCGGGGGATTGTCGATGCCTTTGCCGAAACGAAGGACGGGCTGCTGCTTGTGGATTACAAAACGGATCGGCTGCACCGCCCGAAAGACTTTATTGAACGATACCATGTACAATTGCATTTTTATAAAAGAGCGCTGGAAATGAGTTTCCGAAAACCGGTAATCGGAATGTATATTTATTCGTTTGAAATGGAGGAATGGATTGCGGTTCCCGAAACATCGCTCGATTACGGCATTTTCCGATAAGTCCGATCCGGTATCCAAAGAACCGGATGAAGTCGTCCCGGTTGTGAATCCGTTTATCAAAATACCTTTTGACCTCCTACCCGGAATCATATATAATGATATGACAACAGGTCATGGAGGTCCTTGGAGGGAATTGTGAAAAGAAGAATATTTCGAGAGCATTGCTTTAAGTTATTGTATTGCATGAGTTTTCATCCGAAGGATGAGCTGGATGAGCAGGTTGAGGCATATATGCTTCTTCCGTTTGAAAAGGAAGAGGATGCGGACGGAAAACTTTGCATCCTGCATGAGTCGAATATGACAATGGAAGAGCAGGATGAGGTACAGGAGAAAGTGAAAAAAGTATATGCATATCTGGATGAGATTGATGAAAAACTGATGGAGATAACGCATGGCTGGAAGCTGGAGCGCATCGGAAAGGTGGAACTGACCGCACTTCGCCTTGCCACATATGAGATGGGATATGATGAAAAGATTCCGACGAAAGTTGCCATCAATGAAGCGGTGGAACTTTGTAAAAAATTTGGCGGAGATGATTCCAAGAGTTTCGTAAACGGCATTCTGTCCAAACTGGCGAAGAACGATGGCGAGTAAATACAGTGTTTCCCAGGTGAATCAATACATCAAAGCGATGTTTAAACAGGACTTCTTTCTTTCCGATATTTGCATTGAGGGAGAAGTTTCCAATTGCAAATACCATTCCTCCGGGCATATTTATTTTACTTTGAAAGATGTCAACTCCTCGATTTCGGCAATCATGTTCAAGGGGAACCGGGATTCGGGATTGAGATTTCAACTGTCGGACGGCATGAAGATTGAAGCCAAAGGCAGTGTGGAGAGCTATGAGAGGGACGGAAGGTATCAGATTTATGTCAGTTTTGTGAAAAAAGCCGGGTTGGGGGATTTGTACGAGCGATACCTGAAGCTGAAGGAAGAACTGGAAGATTTCGGACTTTTTTCGGAAGTATATAAAAAGGATATTCCGAAATTCTGCCGAAGGATCGGGATTGTGACATCCGGCACCGGTGCGGCCATTCGTGACATCGTCAGCGTTTCCAGGCGGCGCAATCCGTATGTCGAGTTGATTCTGTATCCGGCGATTGTTCAGGGAGATTTTGCGGCACCGTCCATCGTCCGGGGCATTGAAATCCTGGATAAATTGCATGTGGACTGCATCATTGTGGGACGCGGCGGCGGCTCATTGGAAGATCTGTGGGCATTCAATGAAGAAGTGGTCGCGCGAGCGATTTTTGATGCGAATACGCCGATTATTTCGGCGGTCGGTCATGAAACGGATTTTACCATTGCGGATTTTGTAGCGGATTTGCGTGCAGCAACACCGAGTGCGGCGGCGGAGCTTGCAAATTTTGACTACTATCATTTTGTACAAAATCTCGGCAGCATTCGATATACCTTGCGGAGTTTGATGCAGTCCAAACTGGATCGCATCGGGCATCGGCTGCATTCCGCCAATTTGCGACTGGATGCCTTGTCACCCGCAACACGGCTTCGGGAAAGCAGAGCAAGGGCTTTGCAATACAGTATCCTGCTGCAAAACGGCATGTATGAGAGATTTCATCGGGTCAAACATCGTTTTTTGTTCGCTGCCGAGAAACTGCATGCACTTTCACCGCTGAATCGGATTTCCGGCGGATTTGCCTTTGTGACCGATGAGCACAACCGGCGTGTCAAAAGCGTGAAAGAGGTGAATCACGGTGACGATTTGAAATTACGACTGCGGGACGGACAGATTTACGCAAGAGTTACGGAGATTGAAAATGGCGAAGAAAAGTAAGAGCATTGAACAAATGCTTTCGGATATCGAAGAAATTATCAAACATCTGGAAAGTGACGAAAAATCACTGGAGGAAAGTTTTAAACTGTACGAAGACGGGATGAAAATCGTCAAAGAAGTGAGCGAAAAGATGGATAAAGTGGAAAAAGATTTGGTAATCTTGGATAAGGAGAGCGATGAAAAAAGCGATTTTTGACATTCGGGAAGTGGAAGAACTGATTTTTCCCTATCTGCCGAAGGTGGAGGGTCTGGCAAAGACAATCCTGACCGCGATGAACGATGCCGTAAAGAATGGCGGAAAGAGAGTGCGTCCGGCATTGATGCTGGAAACCTACAAAATGTTCGGCGGAGAAAATCTCGGCATCATTGCGCCATTTATGGCGGCAATCGAGATGATTCACACGTCGAGCCTGATTCATGACGATCTGCCATGCATGGACAATGATGTGCTTCGAAGAGGAAAGCCGACCACATGGGTGACATTCGGAGAGGACATGGCGGTGCTGGCGGGGGATGCACTGATTGTCGAAGCATCGAGAGTTACCGCCGATGCGATCGCAAGTTCCGAAGATTTTGAAAGCATGAAAAGAGCGGCGTCGGCAAAGGAGATTCTGGACCGAAAAACCGGAATCGAGGGTATGATAGCCGGTCAGGTTGTGGACGTGGAAAGTACCGGAAAATCGATTTCCGGGGAGGAACTGGATTTTATATATCGTCTGAAAACAGGCGCTCTGTTGGAAGCGTCCTTTATGGTCGGTGCCGTCTTATCCGGAGCAAGTCCGACGAACATTCGTCGCATGGAGGAGATTGCACGAAATATCGGTATGGCATTTCAGATTCAGGATGACATTCTGGACGAGGTTTCCACCGAAGAGGAACTCGGCAAAACGATTCATTCCGACGAAAAGAACCATAAGACAACCTATGTTACACTGTTCGGAATTGAGACTGCGAAACGAAAACTGGAAGAATTGAGTGCGGATGCACTTCGTCTTTTGGAAGAAATCAAATGGGAGGATGCGAATCGGGATATATCCGCACTTAGCTCCATGACCATGTGGTTGACGAAGAGGACGAACTGAAGGAATGAGATGAATTTAGAGAATATTCAATGTCCCGGAGAAATCAGGGACTTAAGTCTGAGCGATTGTAATAAACTTGCAAAAAAAATACGGGATTTTCTGATTGAGAATCTGTCCAAAACCGGAGGGCATCTGGCAAGCAATCTCGGTACGGTGGAGTTGACCATCGCACTGTTTAAATCATTCAATCTGGAAGAGGACAAGGTGGTATGGGATGTCGGACATCAAACCTATACGCACAAAATTCTCAGCGGAAGAGCCGACAGGTTTTCAGGTCTTCGAAAATACGGCGGATTGAGCGGTTTTCCCAAGACCAAAGAGAGTAAGTATGATGCGTTCAATACCGGACATTCATCCACCAGCATTTCTGCCGGAATCGGTCTGTGTCAGGCGGGATCCATCAAGAAAGAGGATTATTTCGTAGTATCGGTAATCGGCGACGGAGCACTGACCGGCGGCATGGCCTACGAAGCGCTGAACAATGCGGCACAGTTGAAAAAGAATTTCATCATTGTGCTCAATGACAATGAAATGAGCATCTCGCCGAATGTGGGGGGTATTTCGAAATATTTAAGCAATATACGAACCGACAGAGGATACAATTCCTTAAAACATAAGGTGGCGGATTCGCTTTCCAAAATTCCGGTGATCGGACAGCCTGCCGTGGGAAAGATTCGGAATACAAAAAACGGATTGAAACAGTTGTTGATTCCGGGAATGTTGTTTGAAAACATGGGACTGACATATTTGGGTCCTGTGGACGGGCATGATATCAAGGCGATGCATGAAGTGTTTTCGGCAGCGAAGAAGCTGGATCATGCGGTTCTGGTTCATGTGATCACCCAAAAGGGCAGGGGATACAGGCCTGCAGAAAGAAATCCCGAGAAATTTCACGGTGTCGGAAGCTTTGATATTGTCAGCGGGGAATCTCTTTCTTCGCAAAAAGTGACCACCTATACCGATGTTTTCTCCAAAAAAATGCTGGAGCTCGGCAAGAAAAACCCGAATCTCGTTGCGATAACGGCAGCCATGCCGGAGGGAACCGGATTGGTGGAGTTTGCAAAGAAATTTCCGCGTCGCTTTTTTGATGTGGGAATTGCGGAGCAACATGCCGTGACCGTGGCGGCAGGTATGGCAGTCGGCGGATTAAAGCCGGTGGTTGCGATTTATTCGTCGTTTTTGCAAAGGGCGTTTGACCAGATCATTCACGATGTCTGCATCGAAAAGCTGAATGTGCTCTTTGCCATAGACCGTGCCGGACTGGTTGGTGCGGACGGGGAAACGCATCAGGGAATATTTGATTTGAGCTATTTGAATCTGATTCCGAATATGACAATTCTTGCACCGAAAAATGACGCGGAGCTGTGCGATATGCTGGATTTTGCAAATGATTACTATGGACCGATCGCCATTCGCTATCCGCGGGGAAAGGCCTATACGGGTCTGCATGAATTTCGGGAAAAAATCGAGCTCGGCAAAGCCGAAATGCTCTATGAGGAAGAAGATATCGCAATCCTTGCGCTGGGCAGTATGGTCAGCACTGGTGAGCATGTCCGGGAGAAATTAAAAGCCAAGGGGCATCGTGTAAGTTTGGTAAATCTGCGTTTCGTGAAACCTTTGGACTATGATATGATAAACAGAGTCTGCCGAAATCATGATCGGATCATCACCATGGAGGAGAATGTGGCATGCGGTTCGTTCGGACTTGCCGTCAATGATCATATTCGACAACATTATCCGGGGAAACAGATATTAAACATTCACATTCCCGATGAGTATGTGGATCACGGAGATGTCAGTTTGCTTCGAAAAGATCTGCAAATCGATTCGGACTCGATTTTGGAACGCTGGAACAGGATGCAAAACAATCCGGGCGAAGACGAAACATTCTTTGCCGGGTAAAGTGCGAAGCAAATCGCAAACGGCAGGGAACGGACGGAGATGTCGTGCCTCGGATTGAATACAAAGAGCAAAGAAGTGAAACATTGTGAAAAAAAGATTGGATGTGTTGCTGGTTGAAAAAGGATTGGCCCCCGGCAGGGAAAAGGCCAAGGCACTGATTATGTCCGGCATCGTGTATGTGGACGGACAAAAAGAAGACAAGGCGGGTTCCGTGTTTGACGATCGCCTCCCGATCGAAGTGCGGGGAAGCACCTTAAAATATGTCAGCCGCGGCGGACTGAAACTGGAAAAGGCCATGGCAGAATTTGATTTGGATTTGAAACAAAAAACCTGCATGGATATCGGAGCATCCACCGGGGGATTTACGGACTGCATGCTGCAAAACGGTGCGGGCAAGGTGTATGCGATTGATGTGGGTCATGGGCAATTGGACTGGAAACTTCGAAACGACAATCGGGTTGTCTGTATGGAGAAAACGAATATTCGCTATGTGACGAAGGAGCAGATGGCGGATGAGATTGATTTCGCGTCGATTGATGTGAGTTTCATCTCTCTGTCCAAGGTATTGCCACCCGTTCACGGTCTGTTGAAAAGCGGGGGCGGAGTCGTTGCATTGATCAAACCGCAGTTTGAAGCCGGAAGAGAAAAGGTCGGGAAAAAGGGTGTGGTCAGAGAAAAATCGATCCATCTGGAAGTGATTGAAAATGTCGTTTCCTATGCGCAAGGCAGTCATTTTTCGGTCAAAAATCTGACCTTTTCTCCGATCAAAGGACCGGAAGGAAATATCGAATATCTGGTTTTGCTTGAAAAATGTGAGGTTTCCGGGCAAAATCAGCCGGTGAATGCTGTTTCCAAAGAGCAGATGACGGAAATTGTCAACATGGCGCATGAAGGATTGCAGGGTGCAAAATGAAAGAATTTTACTTGATAGAGAACAATGGCAAGGAACATACGAAAACAATGGCGGATGAAATTTCCCGTTTTCTGGAGTCCCGCAACTGCATTTGTCACAGAGGAGAAGGCTATGTGGATCCGGAATCCGTGCCGGATACCGTGGAATGTCTGATTACTCTCGGAGGCGACGGGACGCTTTTGCGCGCCGCGAAGGATATGGTGGGGAGAGAGATCCCTCTTTTGGGCATCAATATGGGGCATCTCGGATACCTGACCGGAGTTCATGAGGAAAGGGAAGTCTTTCCCTGTCTGGATCAGCTGATTGCAAACGACTATAGCATCGAACCCCGTATGATGATTGAGGGTTGCTGTACGACGAACGGAGCGGAGTTTCTGAAAAGTTTCGCGCTCAATGATATTGTTGTGGGGCGAATGTTCAGTTTGAAACCGATTAAATGCAGTGTTTTCGTTAACGGAGAATTCTTGAATGAATATGCATCCGATGGTATAATCATAGCAACACCGACCGGATCCACGGCATACAATTTAAGTGCCGGCGGTCCGATCGTCAGTCCGAATTCCAATCTCCTGGTGATGACGCCGATTTGTCCGCACACTTTGAATAAACGCAGCATTGTGCTGTCTCCGGATGATGAGATCGATATTACGATTCAGTCAAATGCCGACTCCGGATCCGGCGCGGTATTTGACGGGGAGCTGAAGGCGAATTTACAGGTTGGAGATCACATTCATATCAAAAAATCAAAAATTGTTACGAATATCATTAAATTGAGCAAGGGCAGTTTCCTTGACAATATCCGAAGAAAAATGAACAGTATTTAAGAAAGGAATTGGGATGAAAGCCAAAAGACGAGCCAAGATAGTGGAACTGATTACCAAAATGGACATTGAAACGCAGGAAGACTTAGTTGCGGTCCTGAAAGAAAACGGATACGATGTGACGCAGGCGACGGCATCCCGGGATATTCGCGCGCTGAAACTGACCAAGGTGCCGGCGGACAATGGCAAACACAAGTACGCCATCATCAAAGAAGTGGACGGACCTTCCGTCAAATATGTACGGATACTCACGGAGGGACTGGTGAGTATGGAGGTTGCGCAGAATATTCTGGTGGTAAAGACCATTACCGGAATGGCGATGGGAGTGGCGACTGCATTGGATGCATTGGCAATTCGTGAGATACTCGGATGCATTGCCGGGGATGATACCGTGATCTGCGTCGTGAAAAGCGAAGAATTGGCGAAAGAGGTAAAGAATAAAATCAACATTTTGACAACCTAAAGGAGTGCAGATGCTATTAGAACTTCATGTAAGGAATCTGGCTTTGATTGAAAAGGCGGATTTGGAATTCCATGAGGGATTCAGCGTGTTGACGGGAGAAACCGGTGCCGGCAAATCCATTTTGATCGATTCCATCCATATTGCGCTCGGGGCAAAATTTTCCAAAGATATGATTCGGACCGGTGCCGACACATCCTTTGTGGAACTGGTCTTTCGCATTGACGATGAACGAGTGCTTGAGAAGCTGAAGGATCTGGATGTGGAGCTTGAGCAGGATGGGATTCTGATCATTCAAAGGAAAGTCAATGCGCAGCGATCCGTGATCAAAATGAATGATGAAAGCATTACCATTTCCAGACTGAAGCAGATCACCGCCATGTTGATGGACATTCACGGACAAAACGAGCATCACTTTCTGATGAGCAACGCAAAGCAATTGGAGGTTCTGGATGCATTCGGCGGCGCCGTGATCAAGGACAGGAAAGCGTCGGTTGCCAAACTGTTTCATGAGTACAAACCGCTGCTCGATTCCGTCAGGGAAGAGCTGGATGAGGGCATTCGTGCAAGAGAAACCGAGATACTGCGCTACGAAATCGAGGAAATCGAGAATGCCGGGATTTTGCCGGACGAAGAAGAGGAGCTTTTGAACGAATTCCGGAGGATGAAAAATTTTGCGAGGATTCGTCAGTCCCTTTTTGAATCCGTCGGATATTTGCGGGAAACGGGGATTTCCAATGCCGTTCGTTCGCTGAAAGAAGCCATGAACTTCGACAGTTCACTTGAGAATCTGGTGAGGCAGGCAGAGGAAATCGATGCATTGGTCTATGATGTCCTGCACTTTGCCAACAAGTATCTGGAAGAAGCCGAGTTTGACGATGCGAAATTCCATCAGTTGGAAAACCGTCTGGATGTCATTCATAAGATGACGCAAAAATACGGTGAATACGAATCGATGATGCAAAAGCTGAAAACAAAGCGGGAGCGTCTGGAATTCTTATCCCATTATGACGAGAGCAGAAAGCAGGCAAAAGAGCGGATTGCCGAATTGGAAGAACAACTTGCGAAGGCATGCGAGGATTTGACGCGGGAAAGAAAAGGTGCGGCAAAGCGCCTGAGTAAGGAAATCGTCAAGGAGCTGAGCCGGTTGAATTTTTTGAATTTTGAGTTTGACATTGCTTTTTTTGAACATGTTTTTTCATCCGGCGGCAGGGACGGCATTTCGTTTGAAATCAGCACCAATCCGGGCGAACCGATCAAGCCGCTCAAGGATGTACTCAGCGGCGGAGAGCTGTCCAGAGTGATGCTTGCCGTAAAGACGACGCTTGCAAAGGCGGATGAAATATCGACTTTGATTTTTGATGAAGTGGATGCCGGAATCAGCGGGAGAACCGCACAGATGGTGTCGGAAAAACTCTTTGCCATCGGCAGGAACAAGCAGGTGCTTTGCATCTCCCATTTGCCGCAGATTGCCGCAATGGCGGATCACCATTATCGGATTTCCAAAACAAGCGACGGCAAGAGTACCAGAACGGATATCACGAAACTGGATGAAACGGGAATGATTGAAGAGCTTGCCAGGCTGCTCGGGGGAAGTGAAATTACTTCCGCCGTACTCGGCACGGCAAAAGAGATGAAGAAACTGGCGGATTTAAGGAAGACAATGTAATCAAAGGAGGAGCATATGAAGAATATTCTGTTTGTTGCATCGGAATCGGTTCCGTTTATCAAAACCGGCGGTCTGGCGGATGTTGTAGGGTCTTTGCCGAAGTGTTTTGACAAAGCGTATTATGATTGCAGGGTAATCATTCCGAAGTATATGTGTATTCCGGAAGCAAAGCGTTTTGCAATGGAATATGTGGACAGTTTTTATATGGATTACAATGGAAGAAGCCGTTATGTCGGCATCATGAAGAGTGTGGTGGACGGAATTACGTTTTACTTTATCGACAATGAAGAATATTTCAGCGGTGCAAAGCCGTACGGAGATTGGCTGTTTGACCTGGAGAAATTCATATTCTTTTCGCAGGCGGCTCTTTCTGCACTTCCGATTATCGGATTCAAGCCGGATGTGGTGCATTGCCATGACTGGCAGACGGGGTTGATTCCGGTGTACTTAAAGGATCGTTTCCGCGGAGGAGATTTCTTTCATGATATCAAATCCGTGATCACCATCCACAATCTGAAATTCCAGGGTGTGTGGGATGTGGCTACCATAAAGCGATTCTCCGGTTTGCCGGACTATTATTTCGCGCCGGATAAACTGGAAGCCTACAAAGACAGCAATCTACTGAAAGGCGGAATTGTCTACGCGGATGCGGTGACTACGGTCAGCAATACCTATGCGGAGGAAATCAAGGATCCGTTTTACGGAGAAGGACTGGACGGACTGATGCGTGCAAGAAGCAATGCGCTTCGCGGCATTGTGAACGGGATCGATTATGTGGATTTTAACCCGGAAACCGATGAATATATTGCAAAGCAATACAATATCCGGAATTTCCGGAAGGAGAAAATCGTCAATAAAAAGGAATTGCAAAAAGAGCTTGGTCTCGCCGAGGATTCTTCGAAATTTATGATCGGTGTGGTGTCCAGACTGACGGACCAGAAGGGCTTTGATTTGATACAACATGTTATGGATGATATTGTAAAAGAGGATGTGCAGCTGGTGGTTCTCGGAACCGGAGAGGAAAAGTATGAGAACATGTTCCGCCACTATGCATGGAAGTATCCGGACAGAGTCAGCGCCAATATCTATTATTCGGAGGCGATGTCCCATAAAATCTATGCTTCCTGCGACGCGTTTTTAATGCCGTCTTTGTTTGAACCTTGCGGTTTGAGCCAGCTGATGAGTCTGCGATACGGAACTCTGCCGATTGTTCGTGAAACGGGAGGTTTGAAAGACACCGTGCAGCCTTACAATGAATTCGAGGGAAGCGGAACCGGTTTTTCCTTTGCCAATTACAATGCGCATGAAATGCTGCACTGCATCGAATATGCAAAACATATTTTTTATCATAAAAAGAGAGAGTGGAATAAGATCATTGATCGCGCGATGGCCGAAGATTTTTCATGGCATTCGTCCGCTCTGAAATATCAAGAATTATACGACTGGCTGATCGGGTATTGACAGCCGGTTCAGAGGAGAGAAAATGACGATTTTTGACATGATTGTTTCCAATAAGGTGCTGGTGAGCGCCATTTTAGGATGGGCAATCGCACAAATATTAAAAACAATCATTGACTTTTGGTATACGAAAAGCTTTTCCCTGGAAAGGATGTGGGGCAGCGGCGGTATGCCAAGTTCACACAGTGCGACGGTCTGCGCCCTGACTACGGCGGCCGGCATGCACTACGGAGTCGGCGGATATGAGTTTGCGGCAAGTTTTGTTCTGGCGGCAATTGTAATGCATGATGCGATGGGAGTGCGCAGGGAAACAGGGAAGCAGGCCAAACTGTTGAACATGATTATGGAACAGGACTTTTTTGATTTTACGGATGTGGAAAGGTTTCACACACGGTTGAAGGAATTTGTAGGTCACTCGCCATTGCAGGTACTGATGGGAGCGATTTTGGGAATTCTGATTGCATTTGCATACAATCATTAATACCTTTCCGTTTCCATACCGAAAAAATGTAAAAACAACAGATGGAGAACTATGATAAAATTAATCGCGTCGGATATTGACGGAACATTGGTGGCGGACGGAACGACGGATATCAATCCGAAGTTGTATGAAGTAATTTCAAAATTGCATGCACAGGGGAAATACATTGCCATTGCAACCGGCAGACATTGGAGCAGTCTGGAAAGCGTTTTTTATCCGATTCGGGAAAAGATTTTCTATATTTCCGACAATGGTGCTTATATCGGGGTGAAAGACAGACCGCTGTATGTGAAGACAATGGATGCGGATTTGGCGCATCGTATTGTACATTCCATTCAGGAAAATGAAGAGCTGACGGCAGTTGTCGCGACCAAAGACGGGTATTTTGTGGACCGACGGGATGATGAGCTGATTGCATGGGTGAGAGACGGCTACAAGGGGCGAATCGAAGTGGTGGACGACTTGACGAAAGCGGGACTGGAGATCATGAAGATATCCGCCTATGCAAAGCACGGCATCTATCCTTATGAATATCTGAAGGAGATGTACAATACAAAGCTGAATGTAAATTTTGCGGGCGAAATGTGGCTGGACTTTACGTCAAAGGATGTAAGCAAGGGCAGCGCATTGCGTACATTGCAGGAATCGCTGAATGTGAGTTACCGGGAAACGATCTGTTTCGGTGACCAGGGGAATGATGTGGACATGCTAAGGAGCGCGTACTATTCCTTTGCCGTTGCCAATGCCGTGGACGAAGCGAAACGGGCCGCAAGGTTTGAGGCGGACAAAAATACTTCGGACGGTGTATTAAAGATATTGATGAATCTCCTGGACTAGGATCTGCGACGGAAGGGGTTGGAATTGAAGAAAATCGGATGGTTTTTATTTATGATTTCGGTTTGCATCACTTTAATCGGATGCCGCGCGGTACAGGATAAGGCAACCGAAATCACCGAAAAAAAAGAATACATAAACTACAGCGAAAAGCAGATGTTTTTGCTGATCATATCCAAAATGGAAGAGATCCAGCTGGCATTCGGAAAAGAGATTTGGGAAAAGGAGCTGAATGCGGACGGATTGACCTATAAAACGGAATTTTTAAACGAAATGCAGGAGTTTTTCGTGGAATTGAAAACATTGAATATGATTGCAAAAGAAAGGGGCGTTCGCCTTACCACCGAAGAGGAAGCGAAGGTCGGAAAGATGGCAGGGGAATTGTATGATAATCTGAGTTCGAATTCGAACTTCGATCCGGACATTTCTCATGAAGAGGTGGACAGCATCTTTAAAGAGTATGCACTGGCGCAAAAAACCAAGGTTGAGATTACGAAAGAGGAAGTGGATTCCATCAGTGAGGACGATGCCAGAATCCTGAATTTACAGCAGATTGTTCTGGCAAGTGAGGAAGCGCTGGAAAAGGTCAAATCGGAACTGGAAGCGGGAGAAGCCGATTTCTTTACCATTGCACGACAAAACTCCATTGTTTCCGCAATCAATATCGAGGTGGGTCATGAAGATATGGATCCGGAATCGGATAAAATCGTGTGCGAGTTGGAAAACGGGGAAGTCAGCGAACCGATTTTGGTAGACGGGAATTATTATATTTACAAATGTATCGAGGGTTACAATACCGAAGCGACCGCAAAAAAGAAAAAAGAAATGAAGTATCGGGTGATGGAAGACACCATTGTGAACATTTATGCGGAGTACCGGAGCAGAAATCCTTTGAATCTGGACCCGCAGGTTTGGAGTGATACCGTAAAAAGGGTGGAGGAGAACTACAAAACATTGGATAGCGACCCGGATCATATCATGTTTTTTACGCTGTATCGGAAACAGTTGGATTTTGCCGGATTTTGAACGAAGGGCAGAAGTTCCCGCTTCGGATGAAGCGGGAGGATTTCTTTTCTCCATAGGATGAAAGAAATGAACCTGTGAAATATACATCGGAGGTTTGCAATATGCAGGCATTTGAAATTGAGGAATTAAAGAAATTCACAAGCCTACTCTTCACCGGAGATTTTTTGGACAATCTGTCGGTTCACCGAATCAAAATAAAAACACAAATGGATGTTGAAATTTCCGGAAAGATCAATGCCGATTTCTTTGAGGGGGACAAACCGGATTCCGGGTATGTCAGGTTCGCTGAGTTGAAGCCGGTCTGCGTGCAGCTGATCAAGGGCAGACAGCTGCCTTTGATGTTTTCCATCGTGCTTTCTTTGGATGAATCGAAAAAGCAAAACTGGCTCCGGGCACAGGAAAACAAAACCATTTCGAATCTTTTTCTCAATATTAAATACGAAAACAGAAAGCTGACCATGATTTCGGCATGTTCGTATTCCGATTTTTCAATGGACAGGGAAGTTGAAAAAAGATGGGATTATGATGTGGAGAGGCTGTTAAAGTCAAGGGGAATCGAATATACCAGATTATAAAAAAAATCAGTGTCAATATACCAGATTATAAAAAAAATCAGTTGACAGATATGGAATATTATCGTATACTATCAAAGCGTTGAGACGTTTGGGATCATAGCTCAGTTGGAAGAGCATCTGCCTTACAAGCAGAGGGTCATAGGTTCGA
>JBHAEV010000031.1:0-4631 GCA_041855735.1 Lachnospiraceae bacterium | reverse complement strand
TGACCGATTACAATGACACCGACTACGGCCCGAACAATGACGGCGTGACCGATTACAACGACACCGACTACGGCCCGAACAATGACGGCGTGACCGATTACAATGACACCGACTACGGTCCGAACAATGACGGCGTCACCGACTACAACGACACCGACTACGGTCCGAACAATGACGGCGTCACCGATTACAATGACACCGACTACGGTCCGAACAATGACGGCGTCACCGATTACAAAGCTGCACCGGCTGTCGCACCGACTGCCGCACCGGCAAATCCGGTATCACAAAATCAAACCGACTATCACCAGTCCGATTATGGGAACACCGATTACAGTAACTAAGGAAGCGCTGATTTAACAGCATTTCCTTGAGAGAGGATATCCGACCTCTCGTTAAAGAAGCGAAAAAGAAAGGACAAGAACGATGAAACACGCATTTCAATTCAACGAAAAAAAAACACCGCAGCAAAGCGATGCATTTTTCATCTTCCAAATGGTTCTTGTCCTTTTCCTTGCTGTCAGTATCACTTTCCTTTCCGGTACAGGGCAATCGCTTCGATTGCCCTCTATGCATTCCGAAACCCTTTCTCCCCATACCGCACCCGGTATTCCCGCCAATGTTCCGAACTACCAAAATAAACTCTTTGATTCCGGTCGCATACAGAACATCGACATTCAAATCGAAGATATGGATGCATTTCTGGCATCTTCCGACACGGAAGAATACTTCCCCGCAGATATCACCATCAATGACGAGCACTATTATGATGTGGGAATTCGGATCAAAGGCAATAATTCCCGAAGACTTACCGAAAGCTACGGATTGAAACGTTTCAGCTTTAAAATCGAATTCGATCACTATCTGCCGCAGCACTACCATGGCCTGGATAAGTTTTCTCTGGACGCATCGTTTCAGGATAATTCCTATTTAAAGACCATGCTCGCCTTGGATATGATGCGCTTTATGCAGGTTGCCACACCGCTTTGCAGTTTTTCAACCCTTTCCTTCAATGGTGAATATTTCGGTCTGTATCTCGCCGTGGAAGAACCGGAGGAAAGCTTTGCCAAACGAAACTTCGGTGATGCCTACGGAAAATTGTACAAACCGGATTATAAATCCTTGAACGATGTCAATGCCGATGTGGCACTGTTGTACACGGATGACCGTTTCGAAAGTTATGACAATATCTTTCGAAAATCGAAGTTTAAAATCGGAGATGCCGATCGCATCCGACTCATTATTGCGCTGAAAAATCTGAACTCGGGCAGCGACCCGGGATTCAGCGTAAATATCGATTCTCTGATGCGCTATTTCCCGGTACAGGTTTTCGTTCTGAATCTGGACGGATATCTCGGGAAAAATGCCCATAATTATTTTTTATACGAAGAGAACGGAATCCTGTCCATGCTCCCTTGGGACTACAATCTTGCGTTTACCACCTATTCCCTCGGAATGCCGGAGCCGATTGACGATGCAACCTACTATGTCAATCATCCTATCAATACTCCGGCATCCCGGGAAATTATGAAAAATCGCCCGATGTTTCACAAGGTGATGAAACATCCCAAATATTTTAGAGCCTATCATGATTATTTTGATTATTTTATACGGGAATATTTTGAGAGCGGGTATTTTGAAGAACGTGTAGACTTTTTTTCGGATTTGATTGCGCCCCATGTTCAAAACGATCCGACCGCCTTCTGCAATTTTGAAGAGCATCGGCTCGGTGTACACACCATACGGCAATTTTGCCTGCTGCGTGCAAAAAGCATCCGTCTGCAATTGGATGGAAAAATCCCCGCCACCATCGCAGGGCAGCGGGATTTTCAAGGTGAATTTGTGAATGCCGACTCCATCCGTCTGCCGGATATGGGTGCCATTCACGATCTGAAAGAATAGGACGGGTTACCGGTATTGTCCGAATCCGGCATCGTACCGGCAACCGAAGTCCTTTCGATTTACTTCCCCTCTTCCTGTGGATTTTCTTTGCGAATTTCCTTGGTTCTGATTTCTCTGCAAATCTGCTCGGTGAATTCGGCAAGGCTCTTGCTTCCCTCATCTCCGGCAAATCGACTTCTCACGGAAACCGTACCGTCCGCCTCTTCCTTCTCTCCCACCACCAGCATGTATGGCAGCCGGTTCAGTCTGGCATCACGAATCTTAAAGACGATTTTTTCGGATCGGGAATACACATTTGCATCCACTCCGTTTCTTGCAAGCTCGGCTCTCACTTTTTCGGCATAATCCGCATACTTATCGGAAATCGGAAGCACTCTGACCTGCTCCGGGCAAAGCCATGTCGGGAATTTTCCGGCATATTTTTCAATCAGCCAAGCCAATGTTCTTTCATAGCAGCCGAGAGATGTGCGGTGAATGATATACGGTCTGACCTTTGCTCCGCTTTGATCGATATAGTACATGTCAAAACGCTCGGCAATCGCACAGTCCAGTTGTATGGTGATCATGGTATCTTCCTTGCCGTATACATTTCTTGCCTGAATATCGATTTTCGGTCCGTAGAATGCCGCCTCACCGTCCGCCTCGGTAAACACAAGCTCTTTTTCCAGAAGAATCTTTCGAAGCGCCCCCTGTGCATTCTCCCAGTATGCATCATCTCCCAGATACTTCTCTTTATTGTCCGGATCCCATTTGGAAAGCCGGAATGTTACATCCTCACGAAGTCCCAAAGTTTCAAGCACGAAAATGGCAAGGTTCAAACAGTTTGCAAGCTCGCTCTCCACCTGATCCGGTCGAATGACATTATGCCCCTCGCTGATGGTAAATTGCCGGACTCTGGTCAAACCGTGCATCTCTCCGGAATCTTCATTTCGGAACAAAGTCGAGGTCTCACCCATACGATAGGGCAGATCACGATAGGACTTTTGCGTATTTTTATAAACATAGTATTGGAACGGGCAGGTCATCGGCCGGAGTGCAAATACTTCCCTGTCCGTTTCCTCATCTCCAAGCACGAACATTCCGTCCTTGTAATGATCCCAATGCCCCGAAATCTTAAACAAATCGTTCTTGGATAAAAGCGGAGTCTTGGTTCTGACATAACCCCATTCATTGTCCTCCAAATCCTCAATCCATCGCTGCAGTTTATTGATCATTCTGGTACCCTTCGGCAGCATCAGCGGCAGACCCTGTCCGATGACATCCACGGTGGTAAACAACTCCATCTCCCGTCCGAGTTTATTGTGATCTCTTTTCTTAATGTCTTCCAGGTGCGCCAAATACGCCTCCAGTTCCTCTTTCTTGTTAAAGGCGGTACCGTAAATTCTCTGCAATTTTGCCTTATCGGAATCTCCTCTCCAATATGCCATCGAAGAAGAAATCAGCTTAAACGCCTTCACGCCCTTGGTACTTACCAAATGTGGTCCCGCACAAAGATCGGTGAACTCCCCCTGCTTGTAAAAGCTGATTTTGGCATCCTCCGGCAGATCATGGATGAGTTCCACCTTGTACGGCTCATTCATCTCTTCCATCAATTTGACAGCCTCGTCTCTCGGAAGTTCAAATCTCTCAATTTTCAGCGCTTCCTTAATGATTTTTTTCATTTCCGCTTCCAGCTTGTCAAGATCTTCCCTTGAAAACGGTTCACGGTCAATATCATAGTAGAATCCGTTCTCAATACTCGGACCGATGGCAAGTTTCGCTTCCGGAAAAACACGCTTCACCGCCTGTGCCAAAATATGGGATGTGGTATGTCGGAGTGTATCCAGTCCCTCCTTGTCCGCAACGGTTGCAATGCTTAAGTTGCAGTCTTTTTCGATAATCGTTCTCAAATCCACCGTCTCACCGTCTACGATTCCGGCACAGGTTGCTCTTCCAAGCCCCTCACTGATATCGTACGCAATCTCCTGCACCGACATCGGACTTTGATATTCTTTTACGGATCCGTCTTTTAATGTAATCTTCATTCTTCTCTCCTTTGCATCGATAATCCCATCTTTCCCATGCCTTAGGCGCTATCCTTTTCCATCGTAATTGAACGAAATCTTCGGGTCGAAAATACAAAATCCCTTAGCAATATTTGCTAAGGGACGAATAATCGTGGTTCCACCCAAATTGGTTCTCATTGGACGATAACGTGGTCAACGGGTCGGATTGGGACCGCTCAGAGGTGGTTTTCATATATCTTCCTGCCAAGTCTTCTCACCAACCGACTCTCTCTGTGACTGCCCGATATACTACTCTTCTCATCATCGCTTTTGACTATAAACCATACTTTAGTTCAAAAAGGCCGGATTGTCAAGAGGAAAACCGTATTTTCGACCGGTATTTTCGATTGACATTTTATCGGACGGCGTATGATGTAATCGGCATATTTTTTTATTCCACCCAGCCGGTTGCCATATAACCCCTGTCATCAAAATAATACCATTTTCCGTCATCCTGCAGCCATGCACTCTTCGGATAGGTTCCGTCGTTAAACCGGTACCACCAGCCGATCGCATCCCGAATCCATTTTCCGCGCTTGACATCGGCAGCTTTCCCTTGCTTGCCGACTTTAACAACTCTGCTCGATCCGCGACCTTTCCCGCTCGAATTTGATCTGCTCGAATTTGATCTGCCCGAATTCGATCTGCCCGCATTTTTTCCTCGATCCTCGGAGGATTTCGGCT
>JBHAEV010000030.1:0-2546 GCA_041855735.1 Lachnospiraceae bacterium | reverse complement strand
CAAGAGTTAATTATTAATTTTTTGATGAAATAAATTTTTTTTCTGAAAATCTATTGCAATATTTTTTGGTTGTGTTATAGTTAGTATGAACCTAAAAAAAATTTAGATTGACTTGCGGGTCAAAATGGTTTAACGGGCTTTAAATGCTTAACCGATCAAAGAGGAGGAATGAGATGAGTCATGATTTATATCCGGATTCTCTTTTGACGATTGCCGGAGGCATTGCCAGAGAGTTCGGCAAGAATTGTGAGGTATGTATTCACGATTTGAATGCACCGAGTATGGAGCATACGATTATCTTTATTGTGAACGGGCATATCACCGGACGTAAGGTCGGAGACGGCGCATCCAATATCGTACTTCAGACGATTGCCGCTCTGAACAGAGGGGAGACGGTGAAGGAGCATTTGGCATACCGGACACATACAAAGGATGGGCGCATCCTGAAATCGTCCTCCATTTTCCTAAAAGATGAGAGCGGAAAAGTGCGATACATTCTGGGAATCAATCTGGACATTACCGAGATGATCGGGCTTCAGGCCACCATTGCTTCTCTGATCAGTTCGGAGGAGAGCGGCGAGCAGGAAGCAGACAGCAGGATTCCGATGAATGTGAATGAACTTCTGGACAGCCTGATCGAGCAGAGTGTGGAGATGATCGGAAAAACACCGAAGCTGATGACAAAGGAAGAGAAGATTCGTGCGATTCAGTTTTTGAAAGAAAAGGGTGCTTTTCTTGTTACAAGGTCCGGCGACCGGGTTTCGAAGTTCTTCGGGATCAGTAAGTTTACATTATATTCTTTCATCGACCAGGGCAAGACGATGATAAAAAACGAACAGGAGGAGATTTAAAATGAGCGATTTAAAATGGTCCTACAACACCATGCCGAAGACGGAGGATGCCAATCTTCCGATCATGAGCGTAGAGGAGGTGAAAAAGGCGAGAACCTTCCATGAAAGTTTCCCGCAGTATTCCATGACACCGCTTTGCGACCTGTCGAATATGGCGAAGTTTTTGGGACTTGGCGATATCAAAGTGAAGGACGAGAGCTATCGTTTCGGATTGAATGCATTTAAAGTTCTCGGAGGTTCCTATGCGATTGCCAGATATATTGCCGACGAAACCGGCAAAGACGTATCGGAATTGCCGTACAATGTTTTGACTTCCAAGGAGCTGAGAGATGAGTTCGGTCAAGCCACTTTCTTCTCGGCGACGGACGGCAATCACGGCAGAGGTGTGGCCTGGGCGGCGAACAAGCTCGGCCAGAAATCCGTCATCATCATGCCGAAGGGTTCCACAGAAACCAGATTGAAAAATATTCAGGCGGAAAATGCAAAGGCATGGATCGCCGATGTCAACTATGACGAATGTGTGCGCCAGGCGGCGAAGCTGGCTTTAGAAACGGAGCACGGGGTGGTGGTTCAGGATACCGCATGGGAAGGGTATGAAAAGATTCCGGCTTGGATCATGCAGGGATATGCCACCATGGCGGATGAAGCGAATGAGCAGTTCGGAGAGCGTCCGACGCATGTGTTCGTGCAGGCAGGCGTAGGTTCTCTTGCCGGTGCGATGGTGGGTTATTTTGCAAACAAATACAAAGAGAATCCGCCGATTATGGTCGTTGTGGAAGCGGATGCGGCGGCATGCCTCTACAAAGGCGCAAAAGCCGCTGACGGTGAGATTCGCATTGTGGACGGAGATATGGATACCATCATGGCCGGCCTTGCATGCGGCGAACCGAATATCACATCATGGGATATCTTAAAGAACCATGTACGCTGTTTTATCGCAGCGCAGGATATTGTGGCGGCAAGGGGCATGAGGATGCTCAATGCGCCGTTAAAGGGAGATCCGCAAGTATTCTCCGGCGAGTCGGGAGCGGCGCCGTTCGGCACATTGGCTACGATCATGCTGGATGACAACTACAAAGAACTTCGAGAGAAGCTGGAGCTGAATTCGGATTCCAAGGTGCTCCTGTTCTCCACCGAAGGAGATACCGATCCGCAAAGATGGAGAAATATCATCTGGGAAGCGAAAGAGCGATAGAGCGATAGAGCGATTCCGGGTAAGAGAGGTTTCGGACTGATGTAAAACGAAACAACCGAAGTATCATTTTGCAACGAACAAACAGGAACAAAGACCGTAAATACGGCATCGGATGTAAAAGACAATGAGCTGTTTTGAGTTTTCCGAAGCAGGGAAGTTTTCAGGGCATTCATTGTAAATATAAGAAAGTATCAGACATATAAAAACGGAGGACAAAATGGGACAGTTATCACAGGCAGAATTAAATAAAATCAAAGAGGCGGCGGAAGGTTACAGAGCCGATATGACCGCATTCTTGAGAGCGATTGTAAAGAATCCGGGCGAGTCCGCGGATGAAGGCGCACATGTGGCGACCATTAAGGCGGAGATGGAAAAAGTCGGCTTTGACGAAGTTCGGGTTGACCCGCAGGGAAATGTCATGGGCTTCATGGGAAGCGGTGAAACATTGATCTGTTTCGACGGTCACATCGATACCGTAGGCATCGGAAACCGGAGCAACT
>JBHAEV010000029.1:0-4039 GCA_041855735.1 Lachnospiraceae bacterium | reverse complement strand
TTTGGTGTCGAATCCATCAAACAAAGGATTGCACTGGCCTTTGAACATCGGGAGCCGCTTGTTTTCATTGCCGCCGCGGGCATTGCCGTTCGAAGCATTGTACCGTATGTGAAGGATAAATTTCTGGATCCGTCGGTTTTGGTGATGGATGAGAGCGGGCGGTATGTGATATCTTTGCTGTCGGGGCATGTCGGCGGTGCCAATGCCCTTACAAAAACAATCGCAACATTAATCGGAGGAGAGGCCGTGATAACAACAGCGACGGATGTCAATAAAATCTGGGCGGTCGATGAGTGGGCGAGGAAGAATCACCTTGCCCTGAGTGACCGTGAACTTGCAAAAAAAGTGAGTGCAAAGCTTCTGGCAGGGGAGGAATTGGAACTGGTTTCCGGATATTTGATACGGGGGGAAGTCCCGAAATATCTCCGCAACGCAAAGTCGGATCTGGCAATATATATTACCAATCGCAATTTCAAAAAAAGCACCAGGGACAGGGCGATTCTTCGTCTGATTCCGAAGAATCTGTGTCTGGGAGTCGGATGCAGAAAAGGCATTACCGAAAGCCATATGATGCAGGCATTTGATTATTTTATCGGGAAGTATTATTTGGAGGAAGCTGCGTTTGCCTGCATTGCCACCATTGACATCAAATCAAAAGAGCCGGCGATTCTGGCGCTGGGCAGGCGTTTGGATGTCGAGATCAGAACGTTTACCGCCGAGGAACTTGAAAATATCGAAGGAGAGTTTATGGAATCGGAGTTTGTCAAAGAAACGGTCGGCGTGGGCAATGTCTGCGAACGTGCCGCAAAATGTGTATACAATGAGCCGATGATTCCGAAAGAGAGCTTGAAAGGAGTGACCTTTGCGGTGACTTATGATAAGAGGGAGTTTGTATTCGAGTTGTAGGAGCAAAGGGAGGGGCATAAAGGATGTGTGAGCAGAGGAAATGGGAACGGAGGAAACCGGAACAAAGAGAGCAGGGGATGCGGAGGTGTTTATGATAAAAACCGAACGACTTACGATTCGAAGGGTATGCATGGATGACTGGAAGGCAATGCAGACGATCTGGGAGGATGTGTCTAAAACGGAGTATGCAAAGTATGACATCCCTCATGAAACGGATGATGACGGGGTTAAGGAAAGAATTTCCAGATGGGCATCCTATCGGGACAGCACGGAGCATATTTTTTTCGCAGTCTGTCTGAATCATTCGGTAATCGGATATGTTGCATTGAATAAGATGAAAGATGCGCATGATATCGGATATTGTTTTCATACCCGTTATCATAAAATGGGATATGCAAAGGAAAGCATTTCCAAAATACTGGAAGTTGTGAAAGAGCTTGGGGTAAAGAGATTGACTGCCGGCACGGCATTGGATAATATTCCGTCGGTAAAACTGCTGCATTCTCTCGGATTCCGGCAAATCGGTACCGAAAAAGTGTCATTTTATAAAGACGGAAAGGGCAATGACATTTTCTTTGACGGCGGGGTATTTGCACTGGTTCTCGGTGACGAATGAAACGGTTTACACGGTTTGGTGAACATTCAAAAAATATTATCGATATGCAAAAAGCGGAAAGGGAGCAAAATGAGTATACTAATCATCGGCAAACAGGAAAATCCTCATGTTCAAAAACTTCAAAGCGATTTGCTGGAATTGAAAGAAGAAGTCATTGTTTTTCCGGAAATCGGACGATGCATTCTGCCCTTGAAGCAAGAATTCCGAATGTACATCGACTCGGAGGGGAAAAGAGGGCAGGAGCTGGCAAAGAAGGCAAAAAGAGTATATCTTGTTCGCGAAGAAAAGGTGGAACGCATCAAATGAATTATTTTAAGTATTTGAAAGAGTATAAAGCGGAATCGGTGCTGGCACCATTGTTTAAACTGCTGGAAGCGGGATTTGAGCTTTTTGTGCCGATGGTGGTTGCGAGAATGATCGACGAGGGCATCAAAAGTTCCGATCAAAATGTAATTTTGCAAAGCGGTGCGCTTTTGCTGGGGCTTGCCGTGATCGGCATCATCAGTGCAATCACGGCGCAGTATTTCAGCGCAAGGATCGCTGCGGGATTCGGAACACAGCTTCGAAAGGATCTGTTTTCCCATGTGATGCATTTGTCACACAGGGAAATCGAAACGGTCGGGCGCGATAACCTGATCACCGGCATCATATCGGACACGAACCAGATTCAGGCGGGCGTTAATCTGTTCTTCCGCCTGGTGCTTCGTTCTCCTTTTATCGTGTTCGGTGCTTTGATCATGGCATATATTATCGATCCGGCACAGGCATTGCTTTTTCTTGTTACAATTGCAGTGCTTTACGCGGGGGTGACACTGATTTCCAAAAAGACGGTGGAGCTTTTTAAACGGGTGCAGCAGGCATTGGACGGGATCACCGGGCAAACGCTGGAAAACCTGAGCGGTGTGCGCGTGATACGGGCATTTAACAAACAAAGGTCGCAGAGGGAAAAATTTCAAAACAGCATCGAAACCTTGTATACACGGCAAATGCGGGTGGCATTTTACTCAAGTATTGTCAATCCGCTGACCATGGTGGTCGTCAATCTTGCAATCGTGCGTATTTTGATGGACGGCGCGATTCGGGTCAATGTCGGACAGCTTTCGCAGGGGCAGGTAGTCGCGCTCGTCAACTATATGATTCAAATCCTGACGGAATTGGTCAGAATGGCTTTTTTAATAAACACATTGTCAAAGTCTGTGGCCTGTGCAAAACGATTGAACCGGATTTTTTTGATTCAAAATTCCCAAAGCAACGGGCAAATCGATGCGGTGAAGTATTTTTCCGAAAATTCGCTGGATATCGAGTTTGAAAATGTCGGCTTCACCTATCCGAATTCGAAAGAGGAGGCCATCGAGAATATCTCCTTTTTTGTCAAAGAGGGAAGCTTTGTCGGTATTATCGGCGGTACGGGTTCCGGAAAATCCACGCTGATCCATTTGATTCCCCGCTTTTTTGATGCGAGCAGCGGGGTAATCAGGATGGGCAAAAAGGATATCCGGGAATTTGAGATCGGTTCTCTCAGAAGCCTGATCAGCCTAGCGGAGCAAAAAAGCCGATTGTTCAAAGGGACGATTGAAAGCAATCTGTCACTGGGATTTTCGGATGCGCAAATGGATTCGGATGCGGACAAAAAAATGATGAAAGCCGTGAAGCAGGCGAAGGCAACGGATGTGGTGGAGATCGAATCGGGGGGGAAGGGGCTGCATGCGGACGTTTCCCAGATGGGAGCCAATTTTTCGGGAGGTCAAAAGCAAAGACTGTCTCTTGCGCGCGCCATGCTTAGAAACGCGAAAATCCTGATTCTGGATGATGTTTCCTCCGCATTGGATTTTTTGACCGATGCCGCGCTCAGAAAAACATTAAAGGAAGAATTTTCCGATATCACCGTTTTTCTGATCTCACAAAGGGTCAGTTCCATTCGCCATTCGGACACCATTCTGGTGCTGGATGCCGGAGATTTGGTCGGAATGGGAAATCATGAGCAATTAAAACAGAACTGTGAAGTTTACCGCGAAATCTGCCGGTCGCAATTGGAGGAAGTATGAGGAAAAAGAGTTCCGTTTTTATGAAAATACTGACTTTGTTGAAACCGTATCGAAACAGTTTTCTTTTGAGCCTGCTGCTGGCGATGGTTCAGGTTGTGTCCGCATTGCTGATTCCGGTTATCATCGGAAATACCGTCGACGTCATCGTCGGAAAGGATCGGGTCAATTTTTCGAAAGTCAATGCCTATATTCTGCAAATGGTGTTTGTCACGGCAGTCGGAGGATTGTCGCAGTGGACGATGAGCATGCTGCACAATCGCATTGTCTATCGCATGGGAAAGGATTTGAGAAGCAGGGCAATGGATAAAATCCTCGTGCTTCCGATACAATTTATCGACGGAAAATCGCATGGAGAAATGGTCAGCCGAATCGTTTCGGACATCGAACAATTCTCGGAGGGCGCCTAGATGGGCTTCGGTCAGTTTTTTACCGGCGTCATGACCATACTTCTGACTTTGGCGTTCATCCTTCG
>JBHAEV010000028.1:0-5443 GCA_041855735.1 Lachnospiraceae bacterium | reverse complement strand
GTAGCTTGAAATGCAGCGGACTCGATCCTGGTCAAGGAAGGAAACTGCGTCGTATCAACCGATGTCAGCTGGGTGTTTTGAAAACCGCCCGAACGAATGGTTTCCAGCAGCGGCGCATCCACATTGGTAATCGGATTGTTGTAAAACGCATAAGTTTGCACTTCACGCAGAAGCGGAAGCCGGATTCCCCCGGAAAGCCCGGAATTGGAGAATGCATAATTTCCGACACTCACAACATTGGAGAAATCGAAATTCAGAAGTCGTTCCTCCAGCGTTCTTGCCTTGTTGTCTGCGAATGCGGAATTTCCGATGGTGGTCACCTTCGGCATCTCCACGGAGGATAAAGGATTCTGGCTGAATCCGTATGGCCTTACCTCCAGAACCTCGGATGCCTTAACCGATTTGATTCCCTCAAAGTGGAACGCTCTCTCGCCGACAATCGTGGCTCTTGGCGGGATGACCAGATTATTCTGATTGGCAACCAGCTTCGCCTTTCCTTTGTTGGTCAATCCCGTCACCATACTCGGATTGTTTGCATCCCATGTAAAATCATCCTCATCAAAAGGAGTATCTTCCGGCGTGGTCGGGTTGACAATGTAGTTTTCCTTGCTCGGTACTCCCGATGTATTGGTATGCACCGCCACATGATTTCCGATGGATGTCAGTCCCGGATTCCTTGCGGACGGCGAGGTCATATTATTCGGAAAATCGGGGGTATAAAAGATCTCCGTTCCCAAACCGTTTTGCAAAATATTGTCAAAATATGCCTCTCGAATGAGATTATATGCAAAATCCTGCATACCCGATGCTGTTTGAAGCTGCGGAAGACGGACTTCGGTCAGCAGATTGTTGTAGAAATTATAACCGTTTGTCATGGTGCTCAGATTCGGGGCCGAAAGCTGTGTGATCTTGTTGTCCCGAAAAACAGAACCCTGCAAGGTGGTCAGCGCAGGCAGATCAGCCCGCTCCAGGCTGTTGTAATAAAAGGCGCTGCTTCCGATGACTTGCAGATCCGGTGCGACAAGCGTTTTCAAGGCGCGGCTTCTCTGATTCGAAAATGCGGAGGACTCAACTTTTGTCACTCCCGTAAGATCCGCACTTTGGATATTGTTTACATTGAATGCCGCAGATCCGATTTCGGTCACCAAGGGCATCTGTTCATTGCGGTTGACGTACTGCAGCTGTGCATTGTTGAACATATAGGAATTGATTTTCGTGACCAGCGGAAAATAAAATCCCTGCACATAATCGGGATCGGAGCCGATTTTTGTGTTGTCAAAGGCGGCACTGCCGATCGATATCGCAAGCGGTGCAATCGCCTTTTTTAATCCGGTTCTTGAGAACGCGTACGATCCGATGGAAGTTACCCCGGAAAGATCAAACTCTGTCAAATCGGCATTCTGTGCAAATACATTGTTTTCAATGGTGGTTACCATCGGCAAAATCGCCTCGGTCAGTGCGTTTTGGTAGAACGCATTGGTTCTGAGATGCGTCGCCGAATTCAACCGCACACTTGTCAGCTTATTCCCCTGAAACGCGCTGGCTTCCACGGTTTGGATATTGTCATCGAAATCCGTGACGGTTTTGATGGCGGTTGCCCTTTGGAACGGAGTGCCGACCGAAGCGTTGATATTCGGGATTCCCCCGGTACCGACGCGGGTAATCGGCTGTCCGTTTGTCGGATTGATGTGCGGAAGCACGACATTTACCTTTCCGCTGTTTACTTTTGCCATACCCTGCGGCGAAAAACCGATTACGCTGTTGGAAAGCACAGAGGTGATATTGGTTCCCGGATCACCTCCATAGATAAAGTCGCCGAGAACCCAGCCGTCACGCAGCGGAAAGTTACGCATGTCCGTACCGATGAGCACATCCAGCTTCAGACGTTTCTCTTCTCCCTGATTGTTTCTGAGTATATATTCCACTTCCACGGTCGTTCCCTGTGCGGCATTTTTGATCGTCTGCAATACGCCGGGATCTCCGAAAACCACATCGGCGGACAGATCCGCATTGTTTCCGTCTGTTGCCTTCACCAAAGAAAGCAAAGCGGTTCTGACCTCATCGTCCGTGCTTGCCGGAGAAAAGGGGCCGACCGTCGGCTGTTTCGTTGTATCCCTCACCAGAAAAATGGTGGACACGGTTTTATTGTAAAGAACTTCCAATACATATCCGTCTGTGTCCGGCGTGAAATGAACCGGATCCGAAACCGGCGTATAGTTTTGCACCTGTGGCGGTGTATAGCTCTGCGGCATATCCAGAACATAGATGTCATTTGTGGAGGTAAGATCACTGCTGAGCACCACATCTGTACTGATCTTCTCTCCCGTAACCGCATCGCGATGCACGATTGTGATCGAAATCGGATTCATGACATAGCCATACCCGCCTTCCACGGTGTCCTTTGCAGGAACTCCGGAAGGCAGCGGATTCAGATCCGTGGTGACCTTGACATAGCGATTGTTGAATGTGAAAGCACCGGCACCGACCGTAGTCAGGGTTGCCGGAAAATGCACTTCGGTCAGATCATTATTACGGAATGAATCCGCACCGAGTTCCTCGATGGCGCTTCCCAGATTCAAACTTGTGAGTAAATTGTTGGCAAAAGCGGTGTCACCGACCGTTTTCACTTTATTCAGGTTCAAATCCGTAATTTTATTGTCACGGAATGCGTCTTTTTCGACCGTTTCAAGATTGTCCGGCAAAAGCAAGACTTCCAGTTCATTGGCGGAGAACGCATTTTCTCCGATCTTTTTGACATTCTCCCCGATGATCAGCGTTTTTAAACCGGTTTGCGCAAATGCATCCGCACCGATTTCCACAACATTTGTCTGTACGCCATCAGCAAGCAGACTATCCGGAATCACCAGATCCTCCGTACTGTATCCGTCTTCAAAACCCCAGATGATGATGCCCTCCGTGGTGTTCTGAATTAAAAAATGATCCACGGTTTGCAATTGGGAGGCATCCGGACGGGAACGCAGTGCTCCGCTTCGGAGCCGGCTTCCCATCAAAAGATCATTCTCCAAAACCCCATCGGAAAGACTCCCCTCCGTCGGTGTCGAACTTTGTGTGTTTGTCAGCGACTCCGGTGACGAGCTCTCAGTCTGTTGCGTGTTTCCGGTCGCATTGGAGTCGGAAGCGATACCTGCGGATGTTCCCGAAGATGTGCTTTGCACTTCGTTTGCGTGCGAATACTGTGCAACGCCAAAAAAGCCTGATACATCCAGGCTTGAGAATGTCAGGACAATCACGAGCAATATCGCAACAGCTCGCTTCAACCCGATGCTAGAAAAGATATTTTTTTGTTCTTTCACTCCTATTTCCTCCAACTTTTTATATCACTTGAATTTTATTTAAAAAAAACGAAAGCAGTTCATCAATGTCTTGACGAATATTTTCAAAAGAAATTTATAATAACTTAAGAATACATAATAGTTTAGCATATTTGTTGAGGTATTACAATATACAAATTCATAACATTAGTGATAAAAATATTATTGCCATTGAAAATAATTATCGATATAATAGTATTCGATTTTTTTCTCTCTAAAATAGCAGAGGTATCAAATCAAAAATAATAAGAAAGGATGGAATTGAAAATGAAGCAGTATGCGGTATATCTTATTGTGATCGCGGTATTTGTGATCCGACTCATGTTTTTGAAAGTTTCAAAGAAGAATGAAAGGAATATTCTGGAAAACGGAGGCTGTGAATATGGCGCAGAGAATACAAAAAGAATCACAATTCTTCATATCCTCTTTTATTTCGGCAGTTTTACGGAAGCGATTGTGCGTCGTACACAGCTGGATATTGTCGGTTTGATCGGTTTGGGTTTATTGATTTTTTCGATGTTTATGTTGTACACGGTTGTAAAACTGTTGGACGGAATCTGGACGGTGAAGCTGATGGTTGCAAAGGGACACAAGTTCAACAATCATTTTTTGTTTCGCGTGGTGAAACATCCGAACTATTTTCTGAATATTCTTCCCGAACTTGTAGGCCTGGGACTGCTTTGCCACAGCAAAATCACAAGTATGATTGTACTTCCGCTGTATGTCATAGTGATGTACATCCGCATCCGGGAAGAGAATGAAGTGATTCGAACGATCATCAAACCGAACGGAATCTACGAATAAATGCACGAAAAATCCCCGATTTGCCATGCGGTGACTCCACATGCGGGAGACACCGTATGAAATCGACATCACGACTACATTACAAAGTCGTATCGTTTATGGCAAAGAGGGGATTTTTTATCTTGTTTTTTCCTGTCTTCTACACCGGATATGCCTTGGCGCCGGTATCCGCCTTCGTCAAATCCACACCGGTCTTTTGTGCGGCACGGTATTTGAAAAATTCTTCCGCCACGGTAGGAAAGAGCGCATAGCTCAGTACATCCTCATCCTGTTCCTTCCACTGTGCAACGGCTTTTTCGAATGTTTCCAACTGAGGAGGAATCAGATCCGCCGGTCGGCATGTAATCGGAGTTTCATTTCCGATTACCTTCTTTTGTACCTCCGGATCAAACGGTTTCACCGTCTGACCGAATTCTCCGAGAAATACTTTTTTGCTTTCTTTCGGAACCATCTTATATCTCTCACCTGCCAGTACATTCATCACAGCCTGCGTTCCGACGATCTGTGATGACGGCGTAACAAGCGGAGGATCGCCGAAGTCCTTACGAACTCTCGGAATCTCTTCCAATACTTCGCGATACTTGTCTTCCTTTCCGGCATCCTTGAGCTGCTTGATCAGATTCGAAAGCATGCCGCCCGGAACCTGATAGCGAAGGGTGTTGATGTCCACACCGAGCACCTTGGTGTTCAAGAGTCCGGACTTGATCGCCTCCTCACGAATCGGTGCAAAGTAGTCGCTGATTTCCGAGAGCAATGCCAGATCCAGTCCCGTATCGTATTTTGTGCCGCGGAACGTTTCCACCATAACCTCGGTTGCCGCCTGGCTGGTTCCGAGGGCCAGAGGAGAAATCGCCGTGTCGATAATATCACAGCCTTGCTCCACGGCTTTGAGAAGCGTCATGGCAGCGACACCTGATGTGTAATGCGTATGCAGATCGATCGGCAGATCGGTGGACGATTTCAGCACGCCGACCAATTCTTCCGCCGCATACGGTGTCAAAAGTCCGGCCATGTCCTTGATACAAAGCGAGGTTGCACCCATATCCTCGATCTTTCGTGCAATGTCCTTCCAGTAATCGATGGTATACGCATCACCGAGTGTATAGCAAAGTGCAATCTGTGCATCCGCACCTTCCTTGATGGCGGCTCTGACGGATGTTTCCAGGTTTCGAATATCATTCAAACAGTCAAAAATGCGAATGATATCGATGCCGTTAGCAACGGACTTTTGAACGAAGTATTCCACAACATCGTCGGAATAGTGATTGTATCCGAGAATGTTTTGACCGCGGAACAACATCTGCAAT
>JBHAEV010000027.1:0-18731 GCA_041855735.1 Lachnospiraceae bacterium | reverse complement strand
CGAACTTCTGGCATTGTCCTTTGCCCAGTTCACCATGCCTTTGCTGGCATCCACATGGGTCACTTTCGCTCCTGCCATGGCTGCGGACAGAGTGGCCCCGCCGGTGTAGGCAAAGAGGTTGAGCACTTTCACTTCCCTTTTTTTACTTTTCTTTGCGATCAGTTTGGATGCCCAATCCCAGTTGGTTGCCTGCTCCGGGAAAACACCGGTGTGCTTAAAGCTGAACGGACTCAGATTGAACACCAGATCCTTCGCCTCTTTCTTTTCAAAGATCTCATCCGGAAGCCGGTATCGGATGGTCCATGATTTCGGGAGATTGAAAAACTCCCATTCTCCGCCCCCTTTTGCACTGCGGTGATAATGCCCGTGCTTCTTTCTCCAAAGCGGATCGGACTTTTCACTCTTCCAAAGCACCTGCGGATCCGGACGCACCAGAAGGTAATCTCCCCATCTCTCCAGTTTCTCTCCTCTTGATGTTTCTATGATTTCATAATCCTTCCAATTGTCTGCAATCCACATACGACTCCACTTCCTCTTTAAACGGCAATACGGCTCTGTCCAATATCCCGTGCATTTTCGCAATGGCAATTCCGAAATTCACCATTTCCCTGTTTTCCGATTTCGCATGCCCCATGCGAAACTGCATTTCTTTCGTGTTCAGCATACAGCCGCCGCAGTGCACGACCAATGCATAGTCCTGCAAGTTTTCCGGAAATTCATTCCCGGAGGAATATTCAAAATGCAGGTTTTTCCCGCTGTATTTTCGGATCCACTTCGGCAGTTTCACACTGCCGATATCATTGCATTGGCGATGATGCGTGCAGCCCTCGGCGATCAGTATCATGTCGCCGTCCTTAAGCTCTCCCAGTTTCCTTGCTCCGCTTACCAGACCCGGTAAATCTCCTTTGAAGCGGGCAAACAAAATGGAAAAAGAGGTCAGACGCACACCGAGCGGCACGATTTTGTCCACCGCCTCAAACACCTGCGAATCCGTAATGACCAACGCCGGCTTCTCATGCAATGAAAAAAACACAGACTCCAGCTCTTCCACCTGTGTACACATGATTTTGCAATGCGTGTCCAAAAGCTCGCGAAGCACCTGCTGCTGCGGTAAAATCAATCTCCCTTTGGGTGCGGACTCATCGATCGGCAGCACCAGAATCACCAAATCCTTCGGATTGAGTATATCCGCAACGATAAGCTTCTCTCTCTTTGAACCCAAATCTCCGACCCGGTTTTTGAGCTCCTCGACATTATCTTTGGTCCATGCGCTGACGGCAAGGTGTTTTTCCTGCTTCGCATCCAGATACTCCAAATATCGGGAATAATCTTCACCTGAAAATAAATCCGATTTGTTGAACGCAATAACAAAAGGAAGCCGCCTTTGACGAAATTCGGCAACCAGCTGTTTTTCCGTTTCACAAACTCCCTTGCCAATGTCCACAACCAAAATGGCGATATCGGTTTTGCGTAAGATTTCCGTCGTTCGTTTGACACGCATTTCTCCGAGTTCCCCGACATCATCCATGCCCGGCGTATCAATGACCGTCACAGGCCCGATGGGCAAAAGCTCCATCGTCTTTGTAACCGGATCCGTGGTCGTGCCCGCGACATCCGAAACGATGCTCATGCTTTGATTGGTAAAGGCATTGACAAGACTGGATTTTCCGCTGTTTCTTCTGCCGAAAAATGCGATAATCGTTCGTTCTTTGCTGCTCATTTTCCTCCTTGTCAAAAGCGGAAATCCCTCGTATTCGACCTGAAGATTTCCCGTACATTCTCCGTTGCAATGTTCTTCTTTTTCGCATCCGGAATGCGATTCAGTTCATCCATAATGAGCTTCTCGCCCAAGGCTCTGGTTTCCTCCGATGCATAGTCCGTCATATATTCCGCCAAAGTCATCAGCGCATTCGGATGGCAAAAATTCAGAATCTGGCCGGACTTGCAAAATGCCATGAAGCGATCCCCGGTTCTGCCCTCCCGGTAGCAGGCCGTGCAAAAAGACGGAATATGCCCGTTCTTTATCAACCATCCCACCACCTCATCCAGAGTTCTTTGATCGGATACATCGAACTGTTCGGTGTCATGCGGTCTTTCCTCTGTGGTATAACCGCCCACCGTGGTTCTGGATCCTCCGCTGATTTGGGAAATCCCGAGCCCCAGCAGTCTTTCCCTGACTTTTTCATTCTCCCTTGTGGAAACGATCATTCCGGTATAAGGCACCGCAATGCGGATACATGCTGTAATTTTCGCAAAAATATCGTCGGAAATCGAATTGTCAAAGGCATCCGGATCGATATTATCCGCCTTTTTGATTCTCGGCACGGATATGGTATGCGGACCGACGCCGAAAACCGCCTCCAAATGTTGTGCATGCATCAATAGACCGGCAAATTCATAGCGATATCCTTCGAGTCCGAACAATACGCCGAGTCCGACATCGTCAATGCCCGCCTCCATCGCCCTGTCCATGGCTTCGGTATGGTAGCAATAGTCATGCTTCGGACCGGTCGGATGCAGATTTTCGTAAGATTCTTTGTGATAGGTTTCCTGAAACAAAATATAGGTTCCGATCCCGGCATCCTTCAGCTTCCTGTAATTCTCGACCGTGGTCGCCGCTATGTTCACATTTGCCCTGCGGATCGCTCCGTTCTTATGCTTGATGGAATAAATCGTCTTCAAACTTTCCAGAATGTACTCGATCGGATTGTTTTTCGGATCCTCTCCCGCTTCCACGGCAAGCCGCTTATGCCCCATATTCTGCAATGCAATGACTTCCGCCCGGATTTCTTCCTGTGTCAGTTTTTTTCTGGCAATGGTCTTGTTTTTCGCGTGATACGGACAATATACACAGCCGTTGACACAGTAGTTGGACAGGTACAGCGGTGCAAACATGACAATGCGATTGCCGTAAAATGTCATTTTAATCTCATTGGCAAGTTCCTCAATCTTTCGGTTGACGGTTTCGTCCTCACAAGCCAGCAAGACGGATGCTTCCCTGTGACTTAAGCCGGCACAGTTGATTTTTCCGTTCACTCTTTTGGGTCTTGCCTTTTCCAAAATCTCATAAATCAAGTCCATATTGTTTTTATTGGCATCGGCAAATGCCAAAGTAGCCCGGATTTCCGCATCGCTGATAAATTCCTCTGCTTTCGCGGAAAACGGATTGTAATTACTCATATCTTTCCTCCTGAATGCCTGCCGAACATCGGCGCATTCTTACTTCTTCGCCCGAACGCCTGCCGAACCGAGCACAATTCGTTCGACGGCGCAAATATCAAGCTGACCTATTTTACCAATGCATCCCCTCTTTCGGTTACAACCTCATATCCGATTGCCGACATCCGTGATTTCAAATCCTCCAGTGCCTGAGCCGATTCCGCACCGGTCGACAATTTGTTGTTGTAGAGCATGTACTTTTCTCTCACGGAATACGGAGATAAATTCGGCATCACCACATTGGCACCCGATAAAATCCCCTGCTCCCTGCCGCCTTTTACCAGACTGCCGAGCGCGGTGGTGGCCGGAAGCAAAATCTTCGGTGAAATCAGTCGGATTATCGAAATCAAAAAATAGGTCAAATGCACATCTTTGGGTTTTTCTTCCTTAAACGGCGTGTCCTTATGCGGTATAAACGGCCCGATGCCGCACATCTGCGGGGAAAATTCCTCAACAAACTTTAAATCCCTTGCCAAATGGCGGATTTCCTGACCGGGTGAGCCTACCATGAATCCGCATCCGGTCTGAAAACCGATCTCTTTGAGCTCCCGTAAACATTGCATCCGTTTGTCATAGGACATCGTTTGCGGATGCAGTTTCCTGTAATGATCCTCATTCGCCGTTTCATGGCGTAACAGATAGCGGTCGGCTCCGGCTTCTTTCAACCTCCGGTAGCTGTCTGCACTCCGCTCGCCGAGACTCAGCGTGATCGCGACATCCGGATATGCAAGTTTAACGCTTCTGAGGATATCCGTCAACACTTCGTCGGTATAATAACCGTCCTCGCCTCCCTGCATTACGAATGTGCGAAAGCCCAGCCGATACCCGATTTCACAGCTATTCAAAATCTCGTCCTTATAAAGGCGGTATCTGCTCGCTTTTTCATTGCTTTTTCGGATTCCGCAATAATAGCAGTCATTTTTGCAGATATTGCTGATTTCAATCAACCCCCGGATAAAGACCTTGTTGGAAAAATATTGACGCTGCCTTTGTCTTGCCAAAGCCGCAATATATTCCCGAAGATCTTCATCCGCAAGCCGAAGCAATTCTTCGTATTCCGATAGTGCAAGACTCTGTGTTTCGTACAGACGGTCAATCAGCTCCCTGCCCCTGCTTTGCAATATTTCTTTCGATTCCACTACATCACCTTTTTTATAATTTCATTCACGCAGGCTTCAATGCTTGCATTGTTCTGCACGATGGCATCCGCCCATTCCTTATAGCGATCCAGTCTGGCATTGTACAGACTCTCGATTTGCGCCATGGATTTTTCAAATACCAGAGGTCTTGCGCTGTCTTTTGACAAATAGTCGATATAGGAGTCCAGATCACGGTCGATAATCACAATCTTCCCGATCTTTTTGAGTATCCTCGCATTTCTCTCAAAGGTCAGAACCCCTCCTCCGGTCGCTATGACCGTATTCTGTGTGTGCTTTTCTTCCAATGATCTGACCACATCATATTCCAGATTGCGAAAAAATTCCTCCCCGTACTCCGAGAAAATTCTCGGTATGGACTTGCCGAAAATCCGCACGATTTCTTCATCCGTATCCACATAAGAATATCCGAGTGTTTTTGCCAAAGCCTTCGCAATGGTTGTTTTTCCGCAGCCCATAAATCCCGCCAATACAATATTATTCATTTGCCGATTCTCTCTTGATGATCTCTTCCACGGCCGTCAATACATTGTCGGCCACAATATCACATTCTCTGCTGTATTTCTGATCTTCCCCCGCCATTCCGGTTTTCACCAACACGGTGGCAATTCCCGCATTTCGTCCCATTTCCAGATCCATGGTCATATCCCCGACCATGTAGCAATGATTTAAGTCCAGATTGTACTTCAAAACCGCCTCGTTCACCATACCGGTTTTCGGTTTCCGGCATTCGCAGTCGATTTTCAGACTTGCAACCTCTCCTTCAAATCCCTTGTCCGGATGATGCGGACAGTAGAATATATCATCGATGTATGCCCCCTCTTTTCCGAGCAGGGTTTTCATCTTCTTATGGACATTTTCAATATCTTTTGCACTCGCCTCGCCTCTGGCAATCACCGGCTGATTGGTCAGCACGATCGCCAAAAAGCCCGAGGAATTGATTTTTTGAATGGCGGGAATTGCCTCCGGAAGCAGTGTGAATTCATCCGGATTTTTAATAAAGCCGTTCAGCTCGTTCAAAGTGCCGTCCCGATCCAGAAAAATCGCCTTTTGCCGGTATTCCAGATTCCTTCTTTGAATAAAGCCGGAATCGAAATCCTCGACCGTTTTTTGAATTCGCTCCACCGTTCCCACATCCTTGATAAACTCCGGAGAAATGTATGCATACACATCCTCGCCACGTTCCACCATCACCGCCAGAATGTCTTTCTCAAAATCCGTTTTGACCGGTGCTGTCACTATGTCGCACAGCGTCGAATTGACCACATAGAATCCGGCATTGACCTGATTGTCATAATAATAATCCCTGACATTGTGCTTGGAGTCAAAGCCGACGACTTTTTTATCCTCGTTTGCCACGATCAAATCCGAATCAAACGGATGCGAGTTCGGATGGGCAAACAATGTCACCATGGCATGTTTTTCATGATGGAAATCGATCATCCTTCGGATATTGATGTCAAAGAACACATCCCCGAATACCAGAAGGAATTCCCGATCGACCAGTTTCTCCTTTAAATAATAGAATGCACCTGCCGTTCCGAGCGGTTCCTCCTCCACGATATAGTCGATTTCAAATCCGAACCTGCTGCCGTCCCCGAAATATTCCGTGATTTTCTCGCCCAGGAATCCGATAATCATAGTGACGCGGGTGATGCCGTATCGTTTTAACTGATCCAGCTGCCACTCAAGGAGCGGCCGTCCTTTGATCTGTACCATGGGTTTCGGCACTTCATTTTTGGTTATGCTCGCGAGTCTGGTTCCTTTTCCGCCCGCCATAATCACTGCCTGCATCTTCTGTCCCCCCTGTATATTGCCGATTCGATCAGCCTCTTTGCAATCGTTCTTCAATCTCTTCCGTTGTCGGAATGCCGGTGATTCCTCCGCGCCGTTCCACGCAAAGGCTTGCCACCGCATTGCCGTACCGCCCCGCCTCATACAGCTCGCTTTCCTTCGGATTCAGGATGTCCACGTTCAATGTCAGCAACTTGGACACGAATCCGCCGAAGAAGGAATCCCCCGCTCCGGTGGTGTCCACGACCTTGGAACGAAAACCCGGTGCAATCACCGTGCCGTTTTGGTATGCAATCATGGCGCCGTCGGCACCGAGCGTCACCGTCACGATCTTGACACCCTGTTCCAACAGATACTTTGCCGCTTTCTCCGGATCGGAGTATGGCGTCAGCAAAGCGGCCTCCTCATCGGACAGTTTCATAATGTCCGCATAGGCAACCAGAGAACCCATCCATTTTTTCGCATCCTCCACCGTATCCCACAAGGAAGCTCTGTAATTCGGATCATAGCTGATGATCGCGCCGGCTTCCCGGGCGATTCTTACCGCTTCCAATGTCGCTTCCCGCGCCGGACTGTCGGTCAGCGAAAGAGAGCCGACATGCAGAACTCTTGTGGATTGCAGCATTTCGACATCCAGTTCTTTTGTGTGAATCTGCGTATCCGCCCCCGGCTTTCTTGCAAAGGAGAACTCCCGCTCTCCCTTTTCGTTTAAGCTCACAAATGCAAGGGTTGTAAAGGTATCGGGATCCACAAGCAAACCGCTCACATCAATGCCGGCATGGGTGAGCGTATCTCTTAAGAACTTGCCATGCATGTCCGAACCGATTTTTCCGATAAATGATGTTTTTAAATTTGCCTGCAATGCCGCCGTCAGCATATTTGCCGGTGCACCGCCGGGATTTTGCTCAAACAAACGCATTCCGTTCTCCGAAAAACCGGATTGTGTAAAATCCACCAGAACTTCACCAAGTGCAATAATATCAAATCGTTTCTTCACGAATTTTCCTCCTGTTTGCTTTGCCGTATTCTTTCGCCCTTTATACAAAAAATGAGTTCATTGATTTCATTCGATTCTTCCCGATAAAACAGATTCCGCCAAAACCAAGTCCTCTTTTGTTGTTACCTTTATATTGCCGTATTCTCCCGGTGTAATCTTCACCCGGGTGCCGAACACCCTTTCCACCACCATGGCATCGTCCGTGATTCCGGCCTGCAATCGCTCATCTGACATCAGCATGTCATATGCCGAAAGCAGGGTCCGAAAGTCGAAACACTGCGGCGTCTGAACGATGTACACCGCTTCTCTTTGCGGTGTTTCCCGCACAAATCCGTCCTCATCCGCGAGTTTGACCGTATCCTTGCTCTGTACCGCCACAACGCTGGCCCCATACCGTTTCGCATCTTCCATCGATCGCTCGATGACCTCTTTTGAAATTGCGGGTCTGGCGCCGTCATGAACCGCAACCACCGAAACCTCCCGATCCCGGTATGCACAAAGCGCATAATAGACGGACATAAATCGCTCCGAACCGCCCGCGATGATGCGAATCCTTTTGCCAAAATCCCGATCCGGCAGCAGGGATTTGACATAATCCTCATCCCCCTTTGCCACAACCAGAGCGATCTCGTCCGCTCCGGATTCCAAAAAGGTCTGCAATGCATACAGAAACAGCGGTTTCCCGTGCACCTTCATATACTGTTTCGGGATGTCCGATCCCATGCGGCTGCCTTTTCCGGCAGCAAGTAATATTGCCAGTTTTATCATTTTGCACCTACCCGTTTTGTTCGGATTCCCGACCTCGGGAAACGCCTTCCTGCTCTCCGAACTTTAAGCCCGGAATCGCATTTAAACGCATGTCATCCTTCTTTCCGGTCATATAATGAAAATATGCCGCAGAGCCGATCATGGCCGCATTGTCCGTACAATATTTCAAACTCGGGTAGTAAAAGGAAAATCCCTCGCTCTCACATGCCGTTTGCATTGCGGCACGAAGCGCGGAATTGGCAGCCACGCCGCCCGCCAGCGCAATTTTTTTATAACCGTACTCCTTTGCCGCCTCCAGTGTATGCTCTGTCAGCACTTCCACAACCGCCCTCTGGAAGGAAGCCGCAAGATCCGCGGTATTGATCTCTTCTCCCGTCATCCGTGCCCGGTTCTGATAGTTCAGCACCGCCGATTTTACGCCGGAGAAGCTGAAATCGAATCGGTTTTCATGAACCTTTGCCTTCGGGAAATTCATGGCATAGGCATTTCCGCCCGGAGCGATTTTGTCGATTTTCGGTCCTCCCGGATACCCCAGGCCGATGCTTCTCGCCACCTTGTCAAATGCCTCCCCCGCCGCATCATCCCTTGTTCTGCCGATGATTTCAAATGTTCGATAATCTTTGACAATCGCCAGATTCGTATGTCCGCCGCTCACCACCAGACAGATAAAGGGCGGTTTTAAATCCGGATGCTCAATATAATTCGCACACACATGCCCTTCAATATGATGCACGCCGATCAGCGGCTTTTTGCTTACAAAGGCGAGCGATTTCGCAAAACTCACCCCGACAAGCAGAGCACCCACAAGCCCCGGTCCCTTGGTCACACCGATCGCATCCATATCCTCCAGACTCAGGCCGGATTCTTTCAGCGCCAAATCCACCACGGGCGTTATATTTTCAATATGTTTTCTGGATGCGATTTCCGGCACGACACCGCCGTAAATCGTATGCAAATCAATCTGTGAATTGACGACATTCGACAGCACCTCTCTGCCGTTTTTCACCACTGCCGCCGCCGTTTCATCGCAAGATGTCTCGATCGCGAGCACAAATACATCATCTTTCTGCTTCAAAATCCGCTCCTTTTACCGGCATCCGCCTCCAAACGGATCCGTTCTACTCTTCCTCAAACTTCAATTCCTTGCTCCAGCCGTCCTTTGCCGCTTTCACCCTCGGAAAGATCTTTCTCATCTTCGGAATATACTCATCCGGCCAATTCATCGAAGGCGAGTAATGTGTGTACCACATTTCCGTCGGATTCGCTTCCCTTGCAAGCTCTGCCGACTCCTGCATGGTCATGTGCTTATGCTCTCTGGCATTGGCATCCTTCCCGTCTTCACCGTACATCCCTTCCGCAATAAACAGATCCGCCCCCCTGGCATACTCCGCAATCACGGAAACCGGGCGGGTATCGGTGACATATACCACTTTCAGCCCTTTCCGCTCTGCCCCCATCACCATATCCGGCGTCCATGTATCCTCTCCGTCCTCTATGGTTTCTCCTTTTTGGAGTCTGCTCCAGAACTTGATCGGAATCTCCAGACTTTTGGCTTTGTCGGCATCAAATCTGCCTTTTCTCGGAATGCCGATGCGATATCCGTAACAAAGCACCCTGTGGTTCACTCGAAATGCCTCGATTTTGTACGGACCGATGTGCAGCTCTTCCTCATTCCTGCCAAACTCGTACATTTTAATTTCAAACGGCAATTCCGGCGCGATGACCAAAAGCGCATTCACCACCCTTTCCAGCCCCTTCGGGCCGATAATGGTCAACGGTTGTGTTCTCTCGGAATTTCCGATACTGAGGAGAAGCCCCGGCAAACCGGAAATATGATCCGCATGATAATGCGTAAAACATATGATGTCGATCGGCTTCGGCGACCATCCCTTTTGTGCAATCGCAACCTGCGTCCCCTCTCCGCAGTCAATGAGAAGATTGCTCCCCTCACATCTTGCCATCATGGACGTCAGCCGTCGATTCGGTTTGGGCAGCATGCCTCCCGTCCCCAGTAAACATATATCCAACATAATACCTCTTTCCAATCCTGAAATCTGTCTTTCGTATTCCACTCCCGGTTCCTTGCAAGGGAAATCCTGCGATATTTCCCGCATTCCGGCCGCACTCATTCCTTGCCGGATCGAAACCGCTTATTTTCTCTTTTCATCAAAACCGCATCCTCGCACGGATTGCTGTAATAATTTCTGCGTTCTCCCACCTTTGAAAAACCCGCTTTTTGATACATTGCGATGGCGGGTGCATTGCTTTTTCGAACCTCGAGGAAAATCTCGCCAATATCCGAATTCTCTGTCCTTGCGATCATCTCTTCCAGCAAAAGCGTTCCGAATCCCGAACCCCGATACCGCTCATCCATCGCAATGTCAATCAACTCCGCCTCAAATGCGGTCTTCATATAGTAAAGGATGCCGATGACTTCCTCTTTGTGTAAGAGCAGCAAATACACATAATTCGGATTTTGCATCAAATCCTCCAGATATTTTTCGGATGCATTCTCCCGAAAAATACGATTCTGCATATGCAGCGCCTGCTCCAGATATCTCTTTGTAAGAACTTCAATCCTCGGCCGAATGTGCTTTTCTTTCATCCCGCTCTCTCTCAGCCTGGCTTTTTCTCAAATAGTCCAGCTCGAATTCCTTGACATTTCCCGACTCCAGCAATTTTGCTCCGAGCAATGCGACATTGCCCGCTCTTTGGCGATTCAAATTGGGCGGAGCGAATACCGTGTTCACCTTCACCCCCTCCTGCAGCATTCCCCGATACGGATCCACGCCGTCCCCGAGAAAAACCACCGTTTCTCCCAGTTCATTCAGTTCCCGGATCAACTCCTCCACATCCGTTGCCCTCTGATTTCGAACAGTTTGCAATCCCTTGTCTGTCCGTTTGTACAGTCCGTTGTACACCTGATTGCGCCTCGCATCCATAATCGGTGCGATGATGGCCTCACCCCCGACCACATTCATGGCCATCGCCTCCAAAGTCGGCACACCGATCACCGGTTTATTCAACGCAAATCCGAGCCCCTTTGCCGTCGCGGCTCCGATGCGCAACCCGGTAAACGAGCCGGGCCCCTGACCGACGGCAATGGCGTCAATTTGACGAATGTCAATCTGCGACAGCGCAACCATCTGCTCCAGCATCGGCATCAATGTTTGCGAATGTGTTTTTCTGTCATTGCCCGTATACTCCATGATTATGGTATCGTCCCGAAGAAATGCCAGCGATGCCACCAGTGCGGAGCTCTCAATTCCCAAAATCAACATACTTTACCTCTGACCATCCTCTCTTTCGTCCGTCACCGCCAAAAACGACGGAATTTTGCCGGGAAACGAAAGAATCTTATTATGAAACAATCTCAATCCGACGATAGTCCAATCCCTTGTTTAAATCTTTATGGATGCTTACCCGAATCGCATCCTCCGGAATCAATTCCTCAATCAAACCTGCCCATTCGATCAGGCAAATGGCATCCCCGAAAAAATATTCCTCGTATCCGATTTCGTCCATCTCGCTGATGTCCGATATTCTGTACACGTCGAAATGATGAAATGTTTTCCCGTTCTCATAGCTTTGCACAATGGTAAAGGTCGGGCTTGTGATATTCTCCTCAATGCCCAGTCCTTTCGCAAATCCTTTGGCAAATACCGTCTTTCCCGTTCCCAGATCCCCGTTCAGACAGACAATGCTTCCGGGTAAAAGCTTTGTCGCCAGATCTTTTGCGATCTCAAAGGTATCCTGCTCCGAACGGCTTTCGATTGTGACCGGAATTCGATTTTTTGCTTTCTGTCTGCTTCTCCCCATATTCTCCACAGTTTTCACTCTCTTGCTTATTCGTGATTGGTTTTTGCCTTCAACAGCGCAAACAATGCTTCCTTTTTCTCTCCCCAGTATCGCTGCGGAATCAGATATCCGTGCATGGAGGTGGAATAGATGACAATCATATCTTTGAAAAACTTCGTCTTGTAGATCTCCTCCCATTTCAAAATGCCGCCGGCTTCTCCCTGCGCCACTTCAAATGCCTCATCCGAAAATGTCAAACGAATCCCTTTTCGGATCCCTTCCGTTCTCGCCTGTTTCATCGACTTTAAATAAAGAATCGCCGGCTGAATCACGCTGAATGTCAAAGCAAGAAACAGATACAGCAATTTGTTCGATGTTTGCAGCTTTTGAAAATTCACAATCAGCATCCCGAGCCAGATCACGCTGAATCCCACATTAAACACACCCTGCAAACCGCGATTGGCATGATGCATGGAAAATCTCCACAAATCCTTTGCATTCAAATGTATCTCCAAAACGATCTTCTCTGCAACCATGTCCTACCTTCCGTTTCCAAGCCGCATTGTAAGCGCAATGCGTTTCTTCTGCAAATCCACACTCAGCACCTTCACATCCACAATATCCCCGACGCTCACCGCCTCCAGCGGATGCTTGATAAAGCGGTCGCAAATCTGGGAGATGTGAACCAGTCCGTCCTGATGCACTCCGATGTCCACGAATGCACCGAAATCGATCACATTCCGCACCGTTCCCTTCAGTTCCATGCCTTCTTTCAAATCTTCCATCTCCAGCACATCGCTTCGAAGAATCGGCTTTGGCATGTCCTCTCTCGGGTCCAGTCCCGGCTTTTCCAGTTCCTGCACGATATCCGAAAGCGTAATCTCACCGATGCCGAGTTCTTCGGAAAGTTTCGATACATCACCGATTTTTTTTGACAGACCGACAATTCCGCCCCTTGCCAGATCGGATTCATGAACATTCAGACGTTTTAACAGGTTTTTGGTCGCCTCATACGACTCCGGATGCACGCCGGTGGCGTCGAGTGCCTCTTTGCCGCCGCGGACCCGCATAAATCCCGCACATTGCTCAAACGCTTTCGGACCGAGCTTGCTGACTTTCAACAGCTCTTTTCTGGAAGTAAACTCGCCGTTCTCCTCGCGATACTTGACGATATTCTTCGCTACCGTTCTGGAAATGCCGGAAATGTATTCCAAAAGCGACGCCGAGGCGGTATTTACATCCACTCCGACCTTGTTGACACAGTCCTCGACCACCGCCTCGAGTGCCTCACTTAACTGCTTCTGATTCATATCATGCTGGTATTGACCCACACCGATGGATTTCGGGTCGATTTTCACAAGCTCCGCCAGCGGATCCTGCAATCTTCTGGCAATGGATGCGGCACTTCGCTGTCCGACGTCAAAATTCGGAAATTCCTCCGTCGCCAGTTTGCTTGCCGAGTACACACTCGCCCCTGCTTCATTTACAATCACATATTTCACATCTTTTTTGATTTCTTTGAGAAGTTCCACGATGATCATCTCCGATTCTCTGGATGCGGTACCGTTCCCCACCGAAATCAATGTAATATTGTATTTGTCAATCAGCCTTTTCAGCTCCGCCTTGGACTCCGCCACTCTGTTTTGCGGTTCGGTCGGATAAATCACTTTGGTATCCAGCACCTTTCCCGTCGCATCCACGACCGCCAGCTTACAGCCGGTACGAAATGCCGGATCCCAGCCGAGTACCACCTCTCCCTTGATCGGCGGCTGCATCAGAAGCTGTTCCAGATTCTTGCCGAACACCTTAATCGCGCCCGCCTGCGCAACTTCGGTCAGTTCGCTGCGGATTTCCCGCTCGATGGACGGCTGTATCAGTCGCTTGTAGCTGTCCGTCACCGCTTCTTTCAGGATTTGTGCGCAATGCGGATTGTTCTTTGTAATCACCTGCCTGCAAAGATATTCCAAAATATGTTCTTCGGGAGCTTCGATCCCGACCGTCAGAATCTTCTCGTTCTCTCCTCGGTTCAATGCCAGAATACGATGTCCCACACATTTTTTTACCGGCTCTTCGTATGCATAGTAGTTCTCATAGACGCTTTTTACCTGCTCATCCTTTGCCCTGGAGGTAAGCTTTCCCTCCTGAACCGTGATATTTCGAATCCATGTGCGATAATCCGCCACATCCGAAACATCTTCGGCGATGATATCCATCGCGCCGGCAATCGCCTCCTCCGGCGTGGCCACCTCCAACCCTTCGGCATCGGATACATACTCCTTTGCTTCTTCCAAAGCCGGTCTTTGCAGCGTTTGTTCAAAAATCAAAGCCGCCAGCGGCTCCAGTCCTTTTTCTCTCGCAACAGTCGCCCTCGTTCTTCTCTTTTGCTTATACGGGCGATACAAATCTTCCACCGCAACCAGAGTCGTTGCCGACAAAATCGCCTCTTTCAGTTCATCCGTAAGCTTGCCCTGCTCCGCAATGGAGGCAATCACGCTTTCCATTCGTTCGTTCAAGTTCCGCAGATAACGCAGTCTTTCATCCAATTCTCTCAATACCTCATCATTGAGGGAACCGGTCACTTCCTTTCGGTACCTGGAGATAAAGGGAATCGTATTCCCTTCGTCAATCAGTCCGATGGTTGCTTCCACCTGACTTTTTTTGATGTTCAGTTCCGATGCAAGTATGCTGATGATGTCCATTTTACTTCTCCCGAATCTCTTTTCCTTATCGGAATTTGTCAAGGCTTACCATGATCTTTTTGGCAGCTTTTCCCGCGATGTGCTTCTCTTCCCCATTGCTCTCGACCAGCAAAGAATTGTCGTATTCATCCCGTTCTTTGATATGCAGCTCGTCATAAAGGGAAATGGATTTTTTTTCCATATATTCCAACAGCGCTTTGTCGTCCTCCACCTTGTGTACATAGCAAACGCTTCCCTTTTCCATCTCCGAAAGCCATTTCAACTCATCCTGTTCCACATGGTTTTCAAAGATTTCATTTCCGTGCGGGCAATGAACCGGTCTTTCCAAAAAATCATTCAGACGGTTTTTCAACTTCTCCGATGTGGCATACTCCAGCGCCTTGGCGTCCTCATGTACATCCTGCCATGAATATCCGAGATACCGCACCAAAAACATTTCCCACAAACGATGCTTGGTCAGCATTCCTCTCGCCTTTTGTTTTCCGGACTCGGAGAGAATGATGTTTTTGTTTTCCAAAATAATATCCCTGTCATCCGCCAGTTTCCGGATCATTTCCGAAACCGATGCCGCCGTGATTCCGAGTAATTGCGCCAATTCCTTGTTTGTGGCATATCCGGATTTTTCTTCCAGTTCGTACACCGCCAAAATATAATCCTCTCTGCTCGTCCCCGGCATTTCTCACCTCGTATTTTTTTTTCATGAATGAAACATGTCGTTGAAACGCTGGCTTTCCCCATTGTATATAACACATGGTCAGCATGAATGTAATCCCGGATACCGTGGCGCACATCCCGGAAACGGAAACATTGAAACCGATTGCAAACACAAATCCGATACAGGTATTTATTATAGCATATATGGCGGATAAAATCAGCGTAAATCGTAAATCTTTTGTCACAAGGCATGCGCTTGCCGCCGGAGCCGCAAAAAAAGAAATGGTAAGAATCGCGCCCACCGAGGAAAATGCGAAAACTGCCGTCAAAGAAACCATGGTCATAAAGGCATAGTATAAAAATACCCCCGATATTCCCACCGTGGCGGCAAAAACGGGGTCAAAAGAACTGATTTTCAGTTTTCTGAAAAAAATCATCACAAACAGGATATTCGCCGCCAAAACCGGAATCATCCCAGCCAATGCCCTCGGCACGCTCAGTCCGAAAAGCTCCATTCTGTGAAACGGTGCCAGTATCACTTCCCCGGAAAGCACGATTTCCACATCCAGATGCACATTTCTCGCATATTTCGTGATCAAAATAACCGCAATCGAAAAGAAAAGCGGGAATACGATACCGGTTGCGGCATCCTCCCCCACTCTTTTGCTCTTAATTAACAGCTCGATGGCATAACCGGTCAGCACACCGAATGCCGTGGCAAAGATTACTAAAAAAATGCTGTCGATATCCTTTGTCAAAAAATATCCCAAAGTGATACCGAGCAGCACCGAATGCGAAATCGCATCCGTCATCATCGCCAATCTCCGCAGCACCAGAAACACTCCGAGAATGCTGCATGCCAATGATGTCATCAATAAAATCATCCATACTTCCGCCATAATTACTCCTTTCTATTGTCTTTGCGTCACATCCGTTTCCGACGTGTAAACCAAAGATACAGCACGCCTTTCGGAGATACGAGAATCGATGCCAGTGCCACGGCGGTCATCGCCAAAATGATGCTCGGTCCGGTCGAAAAACCCTGATACACCGTGCTGACGGCGGTCCCTGTAAAAGCACACACCATACCGGTCAATGCCGCAATCAGCAGAACCTTGGAATAATGCCCGCTCCACTGCAAAGCCGTTACGGCAGGTGCAATCAGCATGCTGCTGATCAGTATACTTCCCACCGCTTTCAGACCGGCCGCAATCAAGAGCATGGTCATCAGCATCATAACGGTATTCATCCAATCTTTTCGTATCCCCAATGTTTCGGCATACACCGGATCGAAAACATAAATCTTTATTTCCTTATAATAAATAAAAAATAAAATCAGGGCTGCCGAAGATACGAAAAATATGATGTAAATGTCTTCTTGCAGGATATATGCCGCCTGTCCGAAAATATAGGAACGCAGTCCCGCCTGTGAAACATTTTGATAGCTCGCATTGCCCTGGATATAACTTTTCAAAACCATGCCGAGTCCGAACATGGCGGAAAGCACAATTGCCATAACCGTATCCGCCTCGACTTTCGTATTCGTACTCATCACCTGAATAATAAAAAAAGCAAACAGACCGGACAGCATCGCGCCGATCATCAGCACAATCGATGACTTTTGCCTTGCAATCATAAAAGCCAGGATGATGCCGGGCAGGGCGGCATGCCCTACCACATCACCCATCAGACTTTTCCCACCGAGTATTCCCAGGGTTCCGATCATTCCCGTTGCCGCCGCCAGAAGCATTGTTCCGATCGCCACGGTTATAAAAGAATATTGTAATAACGAACTCATCTGTCTTCTCCGCCCTATATGATTGTGCCGTACACTCGTCCCAGATTTTCTCCGGTAAACACTTCTTCGCTTCTCCCCTGTGCCATCACCTGTTTGTTAATCATCAAAACATAATCAAAATATATTTTGACGGTATTCAAATCGTGATGCACCGCGATGACGGACTTTCCCTCCCGACAGTAATCATGCAAGGTGTCCATGATGATTTTCTCCGTTCTGGTATCCACTCCTGCAAGCGGCTCGTCCAACAGATAGATCTCGGCTTCCTGGGCAATCGCTCTCGCAATAAAAACCCTTTGCCTCTGCCCTCCGGACAATTCCGATATTTGTCGGTTCGCAAATTCCTCCATTTCCATCCTGCAAATGGCTTTTTTCGCAATTTCCCGGTCCTTTTTTCCATATCCCTTCCACGGCTGCAGATGGGTATATCTTCCCATCAAAACCACATCAAATACGGTGGTCGGAAAATTCCAGTTCACCGATTCGGTCTGCGGAATGTACGCAATCTCCTTACGAACTTCCCGATAGTTTCTTCCCATAATCCGTATACTCCCCGTCAGGGGTTTCATCAGATTCAAAATCCCCTTCAGCAGAGTGGACTTGCCCGCACCGTTCGGCCCGATCAATGCCGTCATGCATCCCGATTTTATACAGGCATTCACATTTTGCAGTACGGGAAGCTCGGTATATGCCATGGTCAGATTTTCAATTTCGATCAACGCGCTTTCTCCTTTCGCTTCTTTCATCCATTCCTTGTACATGAATTTCTCCCTTCCGGCAATACCTGCATTTGCCTGCACCGGCAGACGAAAAATCCGATGATCGGACTTGCCGCTCCCGTCACAGGCAAAACTTCTGCCGTTCTTTCGCCCGCTCCGCTTTAAAAAATATCACAGTCTCCGGGAATCCCGTCTTGTCAATGCAGGTTCTCATAAATTAAGTCCACATTGTGCCTGTACATATCGATAAAAGTGTCTCCTTTGTGCCCCTTCGGCGCCAGAGAGTCGGAATACAACTCCTTTCCCTCTCCGCTTACAATCACAACATCATGCCCCTTTGCCTTGGCAGCCTCCTGCAATTTGCGCATCCTTGCCGGATCCGTCGTGGACTCCGCAAATACCGCCTTTACTTTGTGTTCCACAATAAAATCCACGGTTTCCTGAATGTCCTGCGTGGACACCTCACTTTCCGTGCTGACCCCCTGCGGCGCTTTCACTTCGATGTCATAATTCTTTGAAAAATAATTGAACGCATCATGCGGCGTGATCAGATACCGGCTTTCTTTCGGAATGGAAGAAATTTTTTCTCTGACATAAGAATCCAACTCGGCAAGCTCTGCAATATACGCATCGGCATTCTTTCTGTATTCCGCCTCCAAACCCGGATTCAACGAACTCAAAGCCGATGTCGCCTCATTTACCGCAAGTTTGTATAATTCCAGATCAAACCAAAAATGCGGATCGACAATCATCTCCCCATCCTCATCCATCTTGCCGAGTTTGTCCGCCGGGAAATGCTCACTGACTGCAACTCCTTTCGATTCCAATGCGTCAATCATATTTCCCTCAAAATGCAGGCCGTGATATAAGACCAAATCCGCCTGCTCCAGCTTTTTATAGTCCTCCGGCTTTGCCAGATACACATGCGGATCCTCTCCGGCAGGTATGATCAAATCGATGTCCACATTTCCCTTGGAAATCTGATTTACCATATCCTCCAAAAAAGAGGTGGTAACCACCACTCTGCTTTTCTTAGCCATCGCATCCGTCGAACTCGAATCCATACTTCCCTGATTGATGTCGCGGTTGCATCCGACCGCCAAAAGCATTACAAATACTATCGATAAT
>JBHAEV010000026.1:0-15961 GCA_041855735.1 Lachnospiraceae bacterium | reverse complement strand
AAGAATTGGATCAGGAGTACTTGATGACCTTTGCAACAGGAAAAAACAAGAAATAAGAGGAGATGAGGAATGGAGAACAAGAGTATAAATTCTGCACCGGCAGGAAATGAAAAGCAGTCTGCAAATAAGGCGGCGATGATGTCCTTTATCAATAAATACGGCATTGTATTGATCTTGGTTGTGATGGTGGCGGCAATCTCCATAAAAGAACCGAAATTTTTGAGTTTGAACAATATCATGAATCTTTTGACGCAAAGCTCCATGTACGGAATACTGGCGCTGGGACTGCTTTTGGTCATCATATCCAAAGGCATTGATCTTTCCGTAGGCTCCGTGCTGGCACTGTCGGCGGTGGTAACGGCAAGCTTCGGGCAGCTGTCGGATGCGACTTCCAAAATTATACCGAATGCGCCGATGCTGCCGATTTTTATCAGCGTGCTGCTTGCCATCGGAATCGGCGCCGCATGCGGTTACATCAACGGTAGTCTGATCGCCCGCACCGGCATTCCGGCGTTCATCGCCACCTTGGGTATGTATACGGCGGCAAGAGGTGCGGCACTGATGTACACGGCGGGAAAGCCGGTCAGCAATCTGAATCCGGCATTTAATTTCTTCGGCGGCAAATTGTTCGGGACGGTGCCGGTGCCGGTACTCATTTACATTGTAGTGATCGCCATCACCTTCGTTTTGCTGAAGTATACCCGTTTCGGAGCCAGTGTTTATGCCATCGGCGGCAATATCCATGCGGCGGAGATTTCCGGAATCAAGGTCAAGAAAAACATCGCATTGATTTATATGTATTCCGGCATTCTGGCGGGAGTGTGCGCGTTGATTTCCATCGGAAGAACGGGAAGCACGCAGCCGACGGTAGGTACGGGCTGGGAGTTGATTGCCATTGCAGCGACGACCATCGGAGGAACGAGCCATTCCGGCGGAATCGGTACGGTATGGGGAACCATAGTGGGAACCTTGATTTTGGGTGTGATTACCAACGGTTTCACACTGCTGTCCGTCAATGCGTATCTCCAGAATATTATTCAAGGTCTGATTATCGTGGGAGCGGTTATTTTTGATATGAGAAAGAACAGAAAGAAGGCATAAACAATGAAAAAGATAAGAGTGGGACATATCGGTTTGGGAAGATTGGGCAGACAGCATGCATACAATCTAAGATTTCGTCTGCAGGATGCACAACTTGCGGCATTGTGCGATATCGATGAGAAGGCGCTGCAAAAGTGCAAAGAAGAATGGGGCATCGAAAAAATCCATACGGACTATGCAAAGATGGTAAAGGACGAGAGTCTGGACGCCGTATCCATCAGTTCTCCGTCCGGTTTGCACTGCCGACAGATTGAGCTGGCGCTGGAGAACGGAAAACATGTTTTCTGCGAGAAGCCTCTGGGGGTTACGGTGGAGGAATGTGAATATCTGGTGGAGTTGGAGAAAAAATATCCGGATCGGATTATCATGCCGGGTTTCATGAGAAGATTCGACCCGTCGTATCGGGATGCCAAGGAAAGAATCGAACGAGGTGAAATCGGAAAGCCGTTTATGGTTCGAAGCTACAGTCAGGATCCGGTAAGGGATATCGCGGGCGCCATTGCCTATGCGCCACACAGCGGCGGAGAGTTTTTGGATATGTGCGTGCATGATATTGATTTGTGCCGCTGGTTTTTGGGAGCGGAGGCGGTGGAAACCTATGCCATCGGCGGCTGCTACGCCTTTGAGGAGTTCGCAAAGTACAATGACGGAGACAATGTATCCTGTTTGATGAAGTTTGACAATGACGCCATGGCATTTTTGTTCGCGGGAAGAACCGCTCCTCACGGCTACAATGTGGAAACGGAGATCATCGGCACCGAGGGCATCTTACGGATTGCGAATGTGCCGCAAAAGAACCTGCTGGAGATTTTGGATGCAGGCGGTGTGCGAAAGGAGTGCAGCCAAAACTTCCTGGAGCGCTTTGAAACGGCATACCTGAAAGAAATGGAAGAATTTTTAAGCTGTGTGATCAGCGGCAAAAAACCTTCTCTCGGCGTGGAAGACGGAGCAAAGGCGGCAAAGATCGCCTATGCCTGCAAGGAGTCCTTCGAAACCAGGACTTTAAAGAGGATAGAATAGGAGAACGGACATGAAATATGTGGAATTTGATCAAAGCAGAGAGTTTGACCTGATACTGATGGGACGTGTGGCGATTGATTTCAATCCGGTGGATTATTTCAAAACATTGGCGGAAAGTCAGACCTATAAGAAGTATGTGGGAGGTTCTCCCGCCAATATCGCGGTGGGGATGGCAAGACTCGGCAAGAAAATCGGCTTTATCGCAAGGGTATCGGATGACCGTTTCGGTGATTTTGTGATCGATTACTTTGAAAAAGAGGGGATTGATACCAGCGCGATAAAGAGAGCCGAGAACGGTGAAAAGCTGGGATTGACGTTCACGGAAATCTTAAGTCCAAAGGAGAGCAGCATTCTGATGTACCGAAATATGGCGGCGGATCTGGCGCTGAAACCGGAAGACGTGTGTCAGGAATACATCGCAAGAGGAAAGGCGCTGCTGATATCGGGAACGGCGCTGTGCGAATCTCCCTCCAGAGAGGCGTGCTTAAAGGCATTGCAGTTTGCCAAAAACACCGATACGCCGGTGATTTTTGATATTGATTACAGACCGTATAACTGGAAGAACAAGGATGAGATTGCCGTTTACTATTCCATCGTGGCAAGGGACAGTGCGATCATCCTGGGATCCAAGGAGGAGTATGAGCTGACCCAGAGCCTGATCAAACCGGGACTTAGCGATGAGGAAACGGCGGCTCTGTGGGAGAATGCAAAGATCGTCATCATCAAGCACGGGAAGAAGGGTTCCACCGCGTATACCAAGGACGGACAAAGTTATTCCGTGAAGCCTTTCCCGGTAAAGGCATTAAAGTCCTTCGGCGGCGGCGACGGCTATGCCAGTGCTTTCCTGTATGCGATAATGGAGGGATATGAGATGCATGAAGCTCTGGAACTGGGAAGCGCCAGCGCATCCATGCTGGTATCCAGCCACGGCTGTTCGGAAGATATGCCGAGTGTCGGGGCGATCAAAGAGTTTATCCGGGAAAAGAAAGCGGAGTACGGCGAAAGCGTAAGCAGAGGATAAAACAGGGAACGGACGAAAATATCGATACGGCATGAAACGGCAAGGACGTGAGTGAAAGCCGGAGACAGAACAAGGAGCGGATATGAGCGGTAGGATAATGACGGTCGCCCAGGCGGTTGTCCGGTTTTTGGACAATCAGTATGTAGAGCTGGACGGCAGGGAAAACAAATTTGTAGACGGTGTTTTTACCATTTTCGGGCATGGAAATGTGGTGGGACTGGGTCAGGCGCTGGAGGAAGATCCGGGAAAACTGCGGGTTTACCAGGGTAGAAACGAGCAGGGCATGGCGCATGCCGCCACAGCCTATGCCAAACAGAACAACAGAAGGAAGATCATTGCGGTGACCTCATCCGTCGGCCCGGGAGCCGCCAATATGGTCACGGCGGCGGCGACGGCAACGGGCAACTGCATACCATTGCTTTTGCTTCCGGGGGATGTGTTCTCCACAAGACAGCCGAATCCCGTGCTGCAGCAGCTGGAGGTGCCGCAGAGCCTGAATATCGGCACCAATGACGCATTTCGTCCGGTGTGCAGATATTTTGACAGAGTGGAAAGACCGGAACAGCTGATGACGGCTTTGATACAGGCGATGCGGGTGCTGACTTCCCCGGCGGATACGGGAGCGGTGTGCATTGCCCTGCCGCAGGATGTGCAGGGAGAATCTTATGCCTTTCCGGAGGAATTTTTTGCGAAACGGGTACACCGCATCCGCAGAACGGAACCGATCCGACAGGAACTGCAAAATGCGGTGGAAATGATCAGAGCATCCAAAAAACCGATGTTTATCTGCGGCGGCGGTGTGCGTTATTCCGAGGCGGGAGCGGTTATGGAAGAGATGGCAAAGAAGTACGGTATTGCCATCGGAGAAACCCAGGCGGGAAAAAGCGCTTTAAGGAGCGACAATCCGTGGAATATGGGCGGCATCGGAGTAACCGGAAACAGTGCGGCAAATAAGGCGGCAGAGAGCGCCGATTTGATGATCGCGGTGGGCAGCAGACTCAGCGATTTTACCACCTCCTCCAAATCCGGATTTTTAAAGGCGAAGATTCTGCACATCAATGTTTCGGATTTCCATGCATTGAAGCTGGATGCGCAGACTCTGGTGGCGGATGCAAGGCGCGGTCTGGAAGAAATCGACAAGGCGCTGGGAGATTATCACAGTGCATGGAAAGAGGAAGCCTTTTCGTACAAAAAAGAGTGGGAAGAGATTTATGCCAAGCTTGCCGCATATGCATACGGCGAAGATTTTGAGCCGATTGTCAAGGCGAGAAAGGAAGGCAGTATCAAAGAGTTCATGGAGTTGACCAAGGGAGAGTTGACTCAGACGGCGGCTCTTGCCGCAATCCGGGAGGAGCTGGATGCGGATGCGGTGATTTGCGGTGCTTCCGGAAGTCTGCCGGGCTGTCTGCAAAGGATGTGGACAACAAACAGCATAGACAGCTACCATATGGAATACGGTTATTCCTGCATGGGCTATGAAATCGCTGCGGCACTGGGCGCAAAACTTGCACAACCCCAAAAGGAAGTCTACGCGATGGTGGGAGACGGCAGCTTCCAGATGCTGCACAGCGAGTTCGCAACCGCCCTGATGGAGAAGAAGAAAATAAATATCCTGCTTTTTGACAATTGCGGATTCGGCTGTATCAACAATCTGCAAATGTCCCAGGGCATCGGCAGTCTGGCGACGGAGTTTCGGTACCGGGATGAAGAGGGAAGGCTGGAGGGCGCTCTGGTGCCGGTGGATTATGCCATGGTGGCGGCGGGCTACGGTGCAAAGTCCTATACCGTAAGAAACAGGGAAGAATTGATAGAGGCGCTTGCGGACAGCAAAAAGCAGAAGACATGTACCTTGATCGACATTAAAGTGTTGCCGAAAACGATGACCGGTGGCTACGGCGCATGGTGGCATGTGGGCATTGCCTCCGTCAGCGGGTCGGAGAGTGTAAGGCAGGCATTTGCGGATAAAGAAGAACATTTGCGCAGTTCCAGAAAGTATTAATGCACAGCAAGGAGGATAAGAGAAATGAGTGCGGAAAAGATGAAACTCTATATTAACGGAGAGTACAGATTGTCAACGACGGAAGATTATGTGGAAGTGGTGAACCCGAGTACGGGCGAGGTGGACGGACTTTCTCCATGTGCCACAAAGGCGGAAGTGGAGGAAAGTATCGAAACGGCGCACAAAGCATACAAGGAATGGTCAAGAGTGCCTCTGGTAAAGCGGGTGCAGGTTTTGCATAATGTCAGAAGACTGCTGATTGAGCGTCTGGACGAACTGACCATGATTTGTGCCAGAGAGCACGGAAAGGTTTGGGAGGAAGCCAAGGGAGATGTGTTAAAAGCCATAGAGGGTACGGAACTGGCGATTACGGCGCCTTCCGTGCTGATGGGAGAGTCATTGATGGATGCTTCCCTGGGCTATGACACCGTGTCCTACCGGGAGTCCATCGGTGTGTTTGCGGGCGTATGTCCTTTCAATTTTCCTGCCATGATTCCGATGGGATGGATGGCGCCTTGCTGTATCGTATCCGGCAACACCATGGTACTGAAGGTGTCCAGCTCCACACCGAGAACGGCGATGGCGATTGCGGATATTTACAAAGAAGCGGGCTTGCCGGACGGCGTACTCAACATCATTTCCTGCAGGAGAACGGAAGCGGACATCTTCCTGACTCATCCGCTGGTGAAGGGCATCACCTTCGTGGGAAGCACCAAGGTGGGCAAGCATATCTATTCCGTGGCGGCATCCCACGGCAAGCGCGTGCAGGCTCTGTGCGAGGCGAAGAATCATGCGCTGGTGATGGAGGATGCGCCGATTGAGCGTACCGCGGCAGGCATTATCAATGCGGCATACGGCTGTGCGGGAGAACGCTGCATGGCGCTGCCGGTGGTCGTGGTGCAGGAAAGCATTGCAAACAGTCTGGTGGAGGAACTGAAAAAGCAGGCGATGCAGCTGAAGCTGGGACCTGCCTATGACAAGAGTTCCAATCTGGGACCGGTGGTCAACAAAGCCCATAAGGCAAGAGTGGAAGGTTATATTGCCAAGGGTGTGGAGGAAGGCGCAAGCCTCATTCTGGACGGCAGAGGCAAGACGGTGGAAGGCTTTGAAAACGGCTTTTATCTCGGACCTACGATTTTTGACCATGTTACGGAGGATATGGTGATCGGCAGAGAAGAAATTTTCGGACCGGTGCTGTGCATCAAGAGAGTAAAGAGTTTTGAAGAAGGTCTGGAAGTGATGAATGCCAGTCCGTTTGCAAACGGATCCGTCATCTTCACCCAAAGCGGTTACTATGCGAGAGAATTTGCAAGGAATACGGACGGAGGTATGGTGGGCGTAAATGTCGGCATTCCGGTGCCGATCGGCTTCTTCTCCTTTACCGGGCATAAAGATTCCTTCTTCGGAGATCTGCACTGCCTGGGCAAGGACGCTTTCCGCTTCTACACGGAGCAAAAGACGGTCACCACCAAATGGTTTACGAAGGAAGAGGCGAAGTCCACAAAGGTCAGCACCTGGGACGGAACGATATAAATACGAACTTTGATTACGCAAACGGATGATCCATAAGCGGAACAATCCGGGATGAAACTATACAGCTAAAGTACAGGAGGATGAGAACGTGATTAAGATAGGTGTAATCGGGCTGGGAAGAATCGGCAAAGTCCATATCAAGAGCATCGCCACAAGAATCGGCAAGGCAAAGGTTGTGGCAGTGGCAGATCCGTATTTGAACGACGAAATGGCTGCGTTTGCAGGGGAGTACGGTGTGGAGAAATTGAGCAAGGATTATCGGGAGTTGATTGCCGATCCGGAGATTGACGCGGTATTGGTTTGCTCTTCCACCGACACCCATGCCGTGATCAGTACGGAAGCGATTCGCGCGGGCAAGCATGTGTTCTGTGAGAAGCCGGTGGATCACAGTCTGGAAAAAATCAAGATGGTGGAAGATGCGTTGAAAGAAAGACCGGTGAAGTTCCAGGTGGGCTTCAACCGAAGATACGATCATAATTTTGCGGCTGTCCGCAAGGCGGTCGAGTCGGGCAAAATCGGAGAGGTGCACATTACCAAGATTACCTCCCGGGATCCGAATCCGCCAAGTGCGGAGTATGCTGCCGTTTCCGGCGGTATGCTGCTGGATATGAGTATTCATGATTTTGATATGGTTCGTTTTTTGACGGGAGCGGAGGCAGAGAGCATTTATGTGGAGCCGGCGGTTCTGGTGGACAAGGCCATCGGTGAAGCGGGAGATATCGACACCGCCATCATCACCATGAAGATGACAAACGGCTCCATCGCCATGATTGACAATTCCAGAAAAGCGGTATATGGTTATGATCAGAGGGCGGAAGTATTCGGCTCCAAGGGAATGGCGGCGAGCAAAAACGATACGGAGTCAACCTGTGTGATCAGCGGCGAGGACGGGATTGTAAGCGAGAAGCCTTTGTACTTCTTCCTCGAACGGTATATGGATTCGTTTGCCGCGGAAGTTTCCGAATTTGTGGAAGCCATTCTCCAGGATCTGCCGATTAAAACAGGCATCGAAGCGGGACGTCAGTCCGTGGTTATGGCGCTGGCGGGAAACAAATCCATTCGGGAAAAGAGAGTGGTGGAACTGTCGGAAGTTTACCCGGGATAAGCAAAAAAGCGCAGGGTGAAATGAAAAAGACATATCCGAAACCTTGAGGCGGCGGATGTAGACGGATTTCCCGATGCCTTTTCCAAAAGAGGCATCGGGAATGATACAATGGTTGGTGAGGTAGAAGGAGCAGAGAAATGAAAGGCTTGAGGAGCGTAAGATTGGATGAAATGGAGAAAATGATCCTGGATCGGGGGATGGTGTCCCTGAAGGATTTGAGCGAGCGTTTTTCCATATCCATCAATACCGTAAGAAATGATGTGGAGAATATCGTGCAGAGAGGGAAGATACGCAAAGTATACGGCGGCGTGGCGCCCCTTCCTTTGGAGAACGCTTTGCTGGAATACGGGATACGTGAGGACAAGAGTGCCGAACTGAAAAGAGAGCTTTGCAAAAAGGCGGCAAGGTTCATTGAGGACAATGACACGATTTTTATTGACTCCGGAACCACCACCGTCCATTTGGTGGAGCATTTAAAGTACAAACAGAATTTAAAAGTGGTGACCAATAATATTGTGGTGATCAGTATGCTGCTTTCCTTTGACCATATTCAGGTGACGGGCATAGGCGGCAGGGTGAATCCCAAAACCAAGTCCTTTGCCAGCGAGGAAAGCCTGAAGGTGCTGGAATACTATAATATCCAAAAGGCATTTATGGCGGCAACGGCGGTCAATGTCAAAAACGGGGTCATGAATTCCGCCTTTGACGAGCGAAGAATCAAAAGCAGGGTTGTGGAAAAAGCGGATCAGGTGTATTTATTGGCGGACAGTACGAAGTTCGGAAAAAGTGCTTTACTGACCTATTGTGCATTGAAGGATCTGGATGCCATCATTACGGATAACGCTCCTTCGGAAGAAAAGAGAGTGCTGACGGAGAATGGCATAAAATGGATATAAAGGAGGCTTTAGGTGAATACGAAACTGGCTTCTTTAACGATATTGAAGGCGGCGCAGGAGGGCGCGTATGCCATTCCTGCATTTAACATAAACGGCAGCGACTGGATCGAGGCGGCACTGACGGCGGCGCAAAGAGAGAACAGTCCGCTGATACTGGCAAGTTCGGACAGACTGTCCGATTATCTGGGGGGATTTCGGGTCGTGCACAGCATGGTACATGCCTATTGCGAGGCAATGGACATCCGTATTCCTCTGGTGCTGCATCTTGATCACGGCGGCAGTTTCGAGCGCTGTGCGGCGGCGATGGATGCGGGGTACAGCTCGGTGATGATTGACGGATCCAGACTGCCCATAGAAGAAAACATCGCTCTTACCCGCCGTGTGGCGGACTATGCAAGAGAAAGAGGTGTCAGCGTGGAGGCGGAAGTGGGCTGTGTAGGCGGAAGCGAGGACGGATTAAACAGCGGTATCGCATATGCGGATATCGAAGAATGTGTAAAACTGGTACAAGAAACCGGGGTGGATGCCCTGGCGGCAGCTCTCGGGTCCGTGCACGGGATCTATCGGGGGGAGCCTTGTTTGTCCTTTGAAAGGATGGAAGAAATCAAGCGGCGCATAAGCACACCTTTGGTGCTGCACGGTGCTTCCGGTATTCCGGCACAGCAGATCCGGCGCTGCATCGATCTTGGGCATGCCAAAATCAATATCAATACGGAATGCAATCAGGTTTGGCTTGGCAGGCTGCAAAGCGAATTGGAAAAACACCCGGACACCCATGAGCCGAGAGTTGTCATGCAGCCCGCAAAAGAGGCTCTGTGCGCATATATGCAGTCCAGGATGCAAGAGTTCGGCTCATCCGGACGTGCGAAGGAGGTAATGAAATATGTATGAGAGATTGCCCCGTGAGGAAAGGTGTGTCAGCCTTTGCTCCATCGGGAATAAGAACAAAGCCATGGATATGGACGTGGATATTTACACGGTGGAAAATGAGGAACTGCACTTTCTGGAACAGGAAAAGGAAATGGCGGTGCTGCTGCTGGAAGGCGGACTTTCCTTTTCATGGGACAAAGAGCAGGCCGAAGGTTTTCGCCGGAATGTGTTTGAAGATATGCCGTTTTGTCTGCATGTGCCGGCAAATACGGCAATTGTCTGCAAGGCGCATGGCAGAGCGCGGTTTTTGGTGCAGAAAGCAATGAACGGGAATCATTTTGCCCCCGTGTTATATAAGCAGGAAGATTTATCCGAAGTGAGAGCGGGCGAGGGTTTTATGGAAAATACCGCCACGAGATTGATTCGCACCATTTTCGATTATCAGAGCGCACCGTATTCCCAAATGGTTCTGGGAGAGGTGATTGCACAGCAGGGCAGGTGGTCCAGCTATCCGCCGCATTATCACGATCAGCCCGAGGTGTATTATTATCAGTTTGACAAACCGCAGGGCTTCGGCTGCGCCATGATCGGAGATGCGGCATACAAGATCCATGACCACAGCTATATCGCTATCGAGGGCGGTTACAGCCACCCGCAGGCCACGGCTCCGGGCTATAAGATGTATTTTTGCTGGATGATTAAGCATCTGGAGGGGAATCCGTGGAAGGAGCGGATTTTCGAGCCGGAACACGAATGGATGGTATAAACAGCCATGAAAGATTTTTGCCGAAAAATTTAATACTTGCATTCGACAAAAGTTTCTGCTATCATATACCTATTGTGTGATTCGAAGAATGACCAAAAAAGCAACAAGGAGGTGTAAGTATGGCAAAGTGTGCAGTAACCGGCAAGTCCGTTCTTTTTGGAAACAATGTAAGTCACTCGAACAGAAAGACCAGAAGAACATGGAAAGTAAACTTGAAGACTGTTCGAGTAAAAACGGCAAACGGAATCAAAAGAATGAAAGTATCTACTTCAGCTCTTCGTTCCGGTTTGGTTGAGCGTGCATAGCAAGATGCATTCCCTCGGTTTCACCGAGGGTTTTTTGATGCATCACCCGGTTTTTGGCGAGTTGCAAACGCGTCAAAGCGGGATCAGAATTTTTAATTCATACCAGTGCTGACGCAGGCGAATCTGCATGGTACCCTTGTACTTCTCCACGGCGTAACGGATGCTTTTCAATCCGAAGCCGTGATTTTTTTTGTCGGTTTTTGTGGTGACCCATTCCCCGTTTGCGGGGGCGGAGCCGGTTTCGGTATAATTGGAGATTTCGATGATTAAAAAATTCTTTTTTGTGGACACGGTCAGGTGAATCATACGCATGGCGGGATTTGGGATGAGAATGACATGTTCCAGCGCATTGTCCAGAGCATTGCCGAAAATACTGCAGATATCCGTGACATGCAAATGACTCAGACGGCTGCCGTCGGCAACACAGGTCATCTGGATCTGATTTTGTTTCGCATACATCATCTTGATTTTCAAGATGGTATCCAAAACATGATTATTGGTGTTCAGGCTGATTTCATCGAAATTCAGCTCTTCTTCCATGCGATCCAGCCATTCCATGCGCTTCTCGGTATTGTTTTCCGCACGCAGTCCGGCGATTTGATGCTTCAGATCATGGTATTTGATATGCACCAGGTCGATGCTCTCCTGATACCCGCGGTATTGTTCATACTGGCTTTTGAGCATGGAGTTGAGCAATGCTCTTTCGCTTTCCGCAACATACTCATTGATTCTGCTGTGAAATGCATAGAGCACGGCGATTCCGCCGAAATCGATGATGGTTCGGATCAGATAAATGTCCGAAACGACCTGGGCGCTGAACGGAGAACCGTTTAGGATGAAGCTCAAATTGCTGAAGGCAAAGACAAATGCAACAATGCCGACCACCGAAATCACATCCTTGTATCGCAATCGCCGAAGGGCATCCCCGGTGAGCATGGTTTTTAATGTAAAATACGCAAAACAGAAAATCAGTCCGAAGCAAAGCAGGGCGATGCCGTGCTTCGCCCAATCGGAATTTGTCATTTTATCAAAGAAATATACATGCAGCTGCCACTCCAAAGAGGCGGCAAATTCCGCGAATAAAAACACCAGTGCCGTGCAGTAGACGGCTTCGGGTTTTCGAAAGTCAATTCCAATGTACAGGTAGGCATAGATCAGCACAATGGAAAGAATCATGCACGGAATCCAAAAAACCAGTGCAATTTTTCCGGTGCTGACCATAAAAGCGACCTGAATGCACAAAAACAGAAAAGACAAGGCGGCGGATTTCAAAAAGCTCATACGTTTCGGAAGCAACAAAAAACACAGGCTTGCCGATGCCCATTGCGCAAACGCCGAATACAATCTCGGAATATCGACATACACTTCCTGCATATTTCCCCCTTTTCCATGGACCGTTTTGCAGGGGCATCAGCCCAGTGTGCGCATCAGCAGGTCCATAAATTCTTTTTTCTTCCCCCGACTGACGGGGATTTGATGGTTTTCGATAAAACAGACATTGTCGGAAATTCCGTCCACATAGGCCAAATTGACCAGATATCCTTTGGAGCAGCGATAGTAACCGTAGGCTTCCAGGAAATTCTGCGCGTCTTTCATCGTGGCACGGGTCACCATCAGACCTTTTTTTGTTTGAAACAACAGGTCATGTCCCCGGCTTTCCAAAAAATAAATGTCTTCCACATCGAGCTTTCGGGTTCCGTCCGATGTGGAGATGGTTATGAAATGTTTTTCCTTTTTGCGGATTCGCTCAATGGCTCTTTCCAGTTTTTGCGAGAAAGCAAAATAGGTAACGGGTTTTACCATATAGTCCAGGGCATCCACCTCATACCCGCGAATCGCATAATCCGTTCGATTCGTGATGAACATGATGATGACTTCACTGTCCAGTTTTCGGATTCGTTCGGCCGTCTCCATTCCGTTCATAAACCGCATCTGAATATCCATTAAAATAATATCGAAATTTCCCGGATATCGTTCCAGGATCTCATCTCCGTCACGAAAGCGGACGGCTTCGATCCTGCGACCGCTTTCTTTGCCGAATCGGCGAATATATTCGAGAATCTGTTCGGAATACAGATCCTCATCCTCCACAATCGCAATCTGTATCATATTGCCCCCCCTCTTATATTGATCCTGTTTTTATTGTAAACAAAATTTCCAAAATCTTCAACGGACATCTTGTGCCGAAAACAGAACATGTTATGACAAATGCCGAAAAAGGATACGTTTTTTTGCTACAATATCCGAAAAGGAACGGGAATACATGGTTTTTCTCGAATGAGATCAACCATGACAAAATAAATGTAAGGAGGCAGGATGAAAAACAAAGATTTGATATCAAAAATGACGACCGCACAAAAAGCCGCTCTTTTAAGCGGAAAGGACGCATGGGAAACCAGAGTGATCAGCAATCTGAACATCCCTGCCCTTGCCTGCTCGGACGGTCCTCACGGTGTCAGAAAGCAAGCCGGAGCGGGAGATCATCTGGGAATCAATGCGGCATTGCCCGCAACCTGTTTTCCGACCGCGGCGACGATTGCCAACAGCTGGGATGAAACTCTGGGGGAAGAGATCGGAAAAGCACTGGGGGAAGAGGCACTGGTTCTGGATGTGCAGGTTCTGCTCGGTCCGGGTTTGAACATCAAGCGGAGTCCGCTCTGCGGAAGAAACTTTGAGTATTTTTCGGAAGACCCGTATCTGGCGGGGAAGATGACCGCCTCGTATGCGAAGGGGATTCAAAGCAAGGGCGTGTATTCCTGCATCAAGCATTTTGCCGCCAACAGTCAGGAGATGCGGCGCATGGCGATGAATTCGGTACTGGATGAGAGGACTTTGCGTGAAATCTATCTGACCGGTTTTGAAATCGGCATCAAAGAGGGGGGCGCAAAGGCGATCATGACTTCCTACAATCAAGTCAACGGAGTTTATGCCAATGAGAACAGACATCTGTTGAAGGATATTTTGCGGGGAGAGTGGGAGTTTGACGGAATCGTCATCACGGATTGGGGCGGATCCAACGATCATGTCGAGGGCGTGAAACAGGGATCGAATCTGGAAATGCCGAATCCCGGTCTGGACTCCGCAAGGCAGATTTTAAGGGCTCTCAAGGAGAATGTACTGACAAAGCGGGAACTGGATGAATGCGTCGATCCGCTTTTGACTGCGATTTTAAAAACCAATGCCGCAAAAGCGGCGAGACCGGCTTCGTTCGACAGCGAGGCACATCATGCTTTGGCAAAGAGGGCGGCTGTGGAGAGCGGAGTTTTGCTGAAAAACGAGAATGCGATTCTGCCTTTGCGTCAAGGGGTGAAAGTCGCGATCATCGGCGATTTTGCGTTTGAACCGAGGTATCAGGGGGCGGGATCCAGTCTGGTAAACGCCACCAGGACGGAACGTGTTTGTGATATCGCCGCAAATTACAAAGAATGGGAAATCATCGGAGCCGAGCGAGGATTCGACAGACTCGGTGCGGCCGATGCGAAAAAAGAGGCGGATGCACTCAGGCTGGCAAAGGAAGCGGATGTGGTTCTGTACTTTTTCGGTCTGGATGAGATGAGCGAGTCGGAGGGATTGGACAGAAGTCATATGAGGCTTCCGAAAAACCAAATCCGCCTTCTGGAAGAAATGGCGAAAGTAAATTCAAACATTGTGGGAATTTTGAGCGCCGGTTCCGCTGTGGAAACGGGTTGGAGGAAGCATTGCAAGGCGATACTTCACGGCTATCTGAACGGACAGGCGGGAGCGGGCGCCGTGTGCGAACTGCTGCTCGGAAAAGAGTGTCCGTCCGGAAAGCTGGCGGAGAGTTATCCGATTCGATATGAGGACACGCCGGCATTCTCCTATTATCCGGCGAAGCAGAGGAATTCGGAGTATCGGGAGGGGATCTTTGTCGGATACCGCTATTATGATACGGCAGGTGTGGAAGTTGCCTATCCGTTCGGTTTCGGGCTCAGCTATACCGAGTTTTCATACGGCAATCTGGAAATCGACAAGCATGGTGTCAGCTTTGATATCACCAATGTCGGAGAAAGAGCGGGAGCGGAAATCGCGCAAATGTACATCGGCCTTGAGAACTCCGAAATATACCGTGCGAAAAAAGAACTGAAAGGGTTTGCAAAGGTGTATTTGGAGCCGGGTGAAACAAAGAAGGTGCGGATTGCGTTTGACGACAAGAGCTTTCGTTTTTGGGATGTCGATACGAATCGCTGGCAGACGGAGGCGGGGCGGTATCAAATCTCGATTGGGAAAAATGTCCAAGACATCGTGCTGCAGGGGGAACTTTCGGTGGACGGAATCGTCATTCCGAAAAAAGACGGGGAAAATGTTCTGTCGAGTTATTTCAGCGGGAAGATTGCGAATGTAAGCGATGCGGAGTATAAAGCGATGCTGGGACATCCGATTCCGGACGGCGCATGGAGCGGAGAGTTCGGCATCAATGATGCCATCTGTCAGATGTATTACGCGAAAAGCCGTCTGGCAAGATGGGTGTTGAAATACATGGAGAGGGTCAAAAAGAAATCGGAGGAAAAGGGAAAGCCGGATCTGAACATCCTGTTTGTCTACAATATGCCGATACGAGCCATTGCCAAAATGAGCAACGGCATGGTCAGCATGGAGATGGTGCAAGGCATGGCGGATGTGATCAACGGTCGCTTTTTCAAAGGTATGGGACGTGTGATTCGGGGGTATTTCCATAATCGGCGTGCCAACCGGGAATATGAGAAAAGAATGCAAAATCACATGGAGGGACTATGAAACAATGGATAAAAGCGCATCCGGCGGCATGGGAGTTTATTTTGTTCAACATTCTGTCCAACTGCGCCACGGCAACCAATTTTGTCGTGATGTGGATTTGCACGGGGATGGTATTTGCCGGATGGAAAAATATACCGTTTCGCTTTCTGATTTTTGACTACACATCGGCGGAGAGCCTGATGCTCTGCGGGTTTTTAAGTTTTTTGGTTGCGACTTCGGCAGCACAGACAGTGAATTTTTTTGTACAGAAGAATCTGGTGTTCAAATCCGACGCAAATTTTTCAAAAGCCGTACCGAAGTACATTCTGCTGGCGGTGATATTGGTGATTCTTTCCTCCGCGCTGCCGGCATACAGTCAGAAGATGCTTGCGGGACTGGGACTGCCGGCGGGAGTGATTCCGACCATTGCCAATTTTATCAATATCGTGGTGCAGGTGGTCATCAGTTTTCCGGCCATGAAGTTCTGGATCATGAAAAAATGATCATCCGTGAATCGGGTTGCTTGCCATAATTTATGGCTTGAAATAACAAATAACAGAGGAGGGGTTTTATGACGCAGTTTTTAATTGACACTTTGGGGCCGATTTTTT